>JBKEBP010000255.1:0-2370 GCA_047973235.1 Suipraeoptans sp.
TGTATTTGGTGTAACTCGTAAGGAATACCAACAATGCCTTTGTATCTAACTCACGAATTTTTCGTGCAAGACTAATTCCCGATTTCTCCGGCATTTCTATATCTAGTAGATATAAATCATACCGGAGACCCGAATACAGGCATCTTATCAATTCAAGTGGACTTATGTAAACATCATAATCAAATGAATAATCTACCATGCGGCAGATTATCTGCTTTATCTTTGCAATATCATTCATGCTATCATCACAAAAAGCAACTCTCATAGTTCTTCCCCTTCCATATATTATTGTTTCTCATGTACTTCAGGGAAAAATGCTACTTAGAATTTAGCATCAGATTCTTCATGTATACCAGAACCCGCTCAATAAATTCATCTCGCTGCAACCTGCTGCAATTGGCAAGAAACATTTCATCGTCGGATTGCTGGTTCTTATCTCCAGTTATCAGATACGTCGGATCAATTTTAAATGTTCGGTATAGAACTAGCATTTTCTCTGGCTGCAATCCATGCAGTCCACTTTCCAGCTTTCGATAATGTTCTACTCCTACATCTAAAACTTCTGCAAATCTTTCCTGTGTATATCCGCTGTTTTCTCTGACATCCTGCAACCTTTTTCCTATCTGTCTATTAATATCTTTTCTCTCTCGCGACATATATTTCACCTCACATTTCTATGATAATCATAGCAATATGAAGTTTCTCATAACAGATCGTATTGCATACACTTGGTAGTTGCAATGCAATCATTAATTTCACGCATTGCAACTTATTCTATAAAATAAAAAGTGAGCGGTAATATCACTCACCACTCTCTCATTATTATTTATCAAATGATAATTAAATAGCATAAAAAAATAATATTTTTGAATTAATCTTGAATATAAAAAGTAGAAATTTAATATTTTTATTACCAAGTTTGTTTCCTTCTACTTACCGAGGTAATGCTAAGGTTTTTTATTTAAATTAAAAGAGTCAAAAACTTTATGGGATTAAATTGCATCATTCTTTCGATTATTGCATCTCTCATACTATCTTTTTATATGAAATCGCTTCCACAAGACTCCCGCAATTACACCAAATGCTCACTCCGATGTCTATTACCAAAGCCCCGTCTTGAAATCCGTATCGACAATATTAAGAACGGAATGACCATAAGAAATAATAATCACCTTAATTTCTCTGTTGTAAATTGTGTTAAATAGTAGTTAATAATGGAAGTCAGAATAATAATATAAATCGGGTATAGTTTCTAACTCTTTATTGCCTTTATGCCATCCCTTCAAATAAAAATGGTTTAGCTGGGATACCTGCAATATTATACAAATTAACTTTATAATATCCAGTAGATGCGAATTCTATGCGAAACCATCTTACTTGCTCAAACTGCTCTGATATAAGAAGAAGCTTTTCTCCATCGATTTTATACTCAAAATCATTTACTTTTGAATTGTCAACATATATTTTAACAGCCTCTAATGTATTTCCAGTAATATATAGCCCCTCACAATGCAAAAACGAAAGAATTATCACCTTACCCTCTTTCTTGAACTCACTGACTTCCGGTGCATCACTCAGGAGATTTTCTCTATATACTTTATTTCTTGCACATAAGGCCAATCTATATCCAACCGGTCTTTTATTTTTTGGGTGAATATCGAATTCGTCACCAGCATCTGATACAGATACCATGTATGTATCATTTATAGTTTTCGAAACCATTTCCTGTTGTTTACGAACAATCGGAAACTTATCGCCTTGAGAGTAAAGCCACTGTCCAAACGGAGCCAGCTGAACAAACAGGAATGGCAATTCATCCTTCCAATCCCTGCGCCAGCATTCAATCATCTTTGAAAACAGTTTTGAATACATCGAGCCTTTTTCCACATCTGCTTCACCCTGATACCAGATTACTCCTTTTAAAGTGAATCCTGTTATTTGACTCAGCATCATCTGATACAATCCAGATGGACGATTTTCACTATTTGGCCCAGCCGCAGCATAATTCTCCATATATTGGCTGTCAGTCTCATTTCCTTCATCTGACCTTCCATTTGTACTGCTCATATTTCCGACCATTTCCATTGTTATAGTGTGCTTCATCATATAATCCATTATAGATTTTGCTTCCGGTGCTTCTTTTCTTTCTCGTACTATCTTATTAATTGTATAGTACTGTTCAAGACTTAATTTATCCACTTCCTCATTATAGTCTACTATGTAAGCCGTCAACTCTGGAGCGTCTATTAAATCTTGTTGATCAATACAGGCAGAAGCGCAAGTAACTCCCCCATTACACCCAACTTTAGCAACGGGCACACCTAATAATTCTCGTAGCTCCTATCACAAATCAGAACCTACAACCGCAAC
>JBKEBP010000007.1:0-2452 GCA_047973235.1 Suipraeoptans sp.
CTTATCCCCTATCCTACCCTTAGCTTTATTTACATACCTGCCTTTTAGCTTTATTTCATCTATATCGACATTCAGATTTAGTAGGGACTTTTCAAATTGTTCGATTGTATACATAGGTCAATTGTTTTTGAGAGTTGGTTTATTACGTTGATAATTGATGTCACCTGACGCTTCAGGCTATTGGTGTAGTTCTCTGTAGTTTATCGCATTCTTTTTGTTCTTCCTGAAATCTTAGTTGTTTGTCTTTATATGCCTTGATGATCTTTGCAGCCTTAGCGCCTCGCCTTACTATCCCGTTCCGATATGCAGATATCACTTCACTTGCATATTGCCGGGTACAGCCTAAGCGTTTGCTTATAGCTTGTATATCACCTTTAGCTAGTTCTCTACGCATAACATTATATTGCTTCGGAGTAATAGTTTACTGGGATTGAGCATTCAATTTCACGGTATCTTCTGTATCGGCGGATCCTGAATTGAGATTGATCATAGCCGTGAATGCATATTATAAGGAGTAAAAGAGTAGCAAGAATCTGCCTTTTGCGATCATCTATGAGTGTGGCAATATTAAACATTTCGCCACAATACCATAATACCAGATCAGACAGTTTATTGATTCCTAGCTTATCGTATACATTCTTAATAGTGGTTTCCACTGTATATGTACTCCTATTGATATTATTGGCTACTTCTTTTTTAGATGCGCCGAGAGCTATCTGTTCAGCTATTTCAAATTCACGTGCCGATAATTGCATATTATCAATATTCAAGAAAAAAAACTATCCTTCATTTAATATTTTCTCTGACTTTGATAGTAAATTTTGTCTTTCTTCTATCAATTTCAAAGCTGTATTCCAAACAACTAGCTTCTTTCCAACCAATTCGTTTTCATAATTCACTTTCAAAGTTTCATTGACTGTGTTACGAGAAGTACCGGAAGCTTCAATTAAAGCTGGTTTAAGTTCAAATTCATTGATCTTATCTACAAGCCTATTCCTAATTGCTAAAAATTTTTCGTTCATTTTACCCATTTCTTTGTATTGATTTGATGTTATTGTAGTACTAGCTTTGTCAATTTATTATCAATTGATGAAATATTTATAGGACAAATATATTACTAAAATGTGATATATGAGCTATTTATTGTGATATTTTTTTAAAAAATATCACAATATGTTGTGATTCAAATAAATACATTTGATTATGTCAAATATCTTAGAGAATATAGAAGCAATCAGAAAGGAAAAAGGTCTAAAACAGGCGGTTGTTGGATCTATCCTTGGTGTATCCCAATCAGCATACTCTAATTATATTACTAGAAATAGTGATATTTACTATAATAGATTATCACAGATCGCTGATGCATTAGGGGTTAGAGTTATAGATATTATCACATACCCTAAAAAGTATGTCGATGTCGATTCTATTTTAGAAAATACTTTATCAATAGAAGAAAAGGTTACCCTTCAAATAGAACTGAAGAAGGAAAAAAAGGAACAGGTTTTAAAACTTGTATTTGGTGAGAACAATTTAGAAATATTAAATAAATAGAGAAAAATATCATGTATTCCAATTTACCCATTATACAATTTGATAAAGAATTTCAAGAAATACTTCTTCAAAATGAATTTACTCTGGACTGCGACAAAGATGAAAGAACTACATATAAAAAAGATAATATATATGTCACATTATTTTGGGATGGTAATACGTTACAGGCTGATGGTGATATGAAATATACCGTATCTATGGATATACACTATATACCTAAAGCTGGAATAGGATCAAAGGAGTTATATAAAGGGTATAGACCCGCAAATAGAGAGGATGTCAAGAATATATTTGATAATGCAGGATATAGTGAATTAATTAATCGAATATAATGGACAATAAAACGAATAGTGAATTAATTGCTTTGGTCAGAGATCAAGAAAAGCAAATAGGTGATTTAAGGGAAGAAATAGGAAGGTTGAAAGCCCTACTGGAAGTATCGAATCATCAGAGACGTAATATTGGTGAAGATAATCCCAATAAAACAACTTAATATTAGGAAAGCGTTTCTGATTATGTATTCAGATATGATTTACTGCGTCAATATTGCGTCAGTAGTTTAACAATAGTTGACGAATGAACAAAAATAAATATCAGACTATCAGCGTTTTACTATTTGAGTTTTTAATAAAAAGACTCCCTCTCTCTCCGCAAACAAGGCTGAAAATCAGCATATTGCAAAACAAACACCCAATTTTACACCCAAAAATGTAAAGTTGGGTGTTTTAGTTTTAAGAACTCCCCGCGACCCATTGACTCTAATAATCCAACAATGTCAATACCATCTTCAGGATAATCACCATATTGTCCATCTGTTAAAGCATCCCATGTATCTCTTTCGTAATCTTGGGAATCGTATTTTTGCTCATGATTTGCAATATTTTCTTTATGAGATATAATA
>JBKEBP010000032.1:0-12066 GCA_047973235.1 Suipraeoptans sp.
ATATCCGAAAGAGTATTTATCTGTGAGTGTGGTAATATAATGGATAGAGATATAAATGCTGCAATAAATATAAGAGAAGAAGGTAAAAGATTAGTAAGTGCGTAACTGCACAAAATAATAAAGGAACCGCAGGGCATGCGGGGATAGCTTGTTAACACTTATCCCACTAGGGATATAACACAAGAAGCTCCCACTTCATAAAGCATTGGCTTTAAGTGGTGAGAGTATGTCACAATGCAGACAGGATGGATTGAATTAACTATGCAAATATTTAAATGCAAAATGTGTGGTGATGATCTGAATGTGATAGAGGATCAAAACTGCGGTACCTGCGAGTCATGTGGCTCGACCATGACACTACCGTCGAGTGCCGACGAACGAAAAACCAATCTTTTTAACCGTGCCAATCACTATCGTCGATTGGGCGATTTCGATAAGGCACTGACTGCATACGAAAATATTCTTGCTGACGATTTCGCTGAGGCTGAGGCGCATTGGGGAGTGGTTTTGTGCCGATTCGGCATTGAGTATGTCGAAGATTTGACAAGTGGCGAGCGCATACCTACAGTCAACCGTATGCAGCTAACCTCTGTGCTCAGTGATTCTGATTATCTCGCCACCCTAGAGCATGCACCGGACAACTACACTAGGGAGCTATATGAAAAAGAAGGCTCTGCTATTGCCAACATCCAAAAGGGCATTTTGGCTGTGTCTCAAGGTGAAGACCCATATGATATTTTTATTTGCTATAAGGAATCTTCCGACAGTGGTACGCGTACCAAAGACAGCGTGCGGGCTCAGGAAATATATCACGCGCTAACCAATGCCGGATATCGCGTGTTTTTTTCACGCATTTCTCTTGAAGATAAGGTCGGACGGGAGTATGAGCCTTACATATTTGCTGCTCTTAGTTCAGCCAAGGTCATGCTTGTTGTCGGTACTCAGGCAGCACATTTTAATGCCGCCTGGGTAAAAAACGAATGGAGTCGTTATCTAGCACTTATGAAAAACGACCACAGCCGATTGCTCATTCCCTGCTATCAGGACATGGATGTCTATGATATCTCAGAGGAGCTTTCGATGC
This sequence comes from Suipraeoptans sp., assembly GCA_047973235.1. Lineage (GTDB taxonomy): Bacteria > Bacillota > Clostridia > Lachnospirales > Lachnospiraceae > Aequitasia. The sequence goes on from JBKEBP010000032.1 coordinate 1,085, forward strand.
TACAGGCACAGGACATGGGCAAGCTGGGATTTATTCAGGATTTGCTGCATGGCATTGAGAAAGTACTTAAGAGTGGAACTTCGGAGCCACCAGTCGAAGCCGCTGCATCTGTAATCGCGGCAGTGCCGGGAGTTGAATCTCTCTGCGAACGAGGTCTGTTATTCTTAGAAGAGGGGGATTTTGAGCAAGCGGATTGGTATTTTGAAAGGGCACTGGATATTGAGCCTAGACATGCACCGGCTTATGTTGGCAAGCTCTGTGCAGAGCTTAAGGTTAAAAAAGAACAGGACCTACCCGTTGCAGCTGCAGTTTCACATTCAATTGAAAATAGCTCAAATTACAACAGGGCACTTCGTTTTGCCGACGAAGATCTGCGTTCGCGATTAGAGGACTATGCAAAAGAGTCGGCACTGCTTAAAGATTACAATGCAGCACTTGCTCTGTTTGAGGATAGAAAATACGACGAGGCATTTTTGACTTTTCAATCTCTTGGAAATTATAAGGATAGTGAGGAGCGAGTTGCAGTTTTTACAGATGCTGTTGAAACGAGGAAGGCGGATACCTATCAATGTGCAGAGGATTTACTTGCTGATGGCAGCTACATTGGTGCCGCAATAAAGTTTTCATCTCTAGGAAAATATCGTGACGCGTCTGCTAGGGCAGACAAGTTTGTAAAGCAGTGGAGGCTGGACTTGGCTGAAACGGTCGCTGCCGATGGCGATCATACAGTTATGTTGAGGTCAGATGGCACAGTCATTGCTATTGGCGAAAATAAAGACGGCCAATGTAATACAAGTGACTGGTCGGATATTGTGGGGATTGCAGCGGGGTATCGCCACACTGTGGGTCTAAAAAATGATGGAACAGTGGTGGCTGTTGGTCAAGATGCTTTTGACACCTGCAATGTTACAGGCTGGACGGATATTGTGGCAGTTTCTGCAGGAAAGAATCATACAGTGGGATTAAAAGCTGACGGAACAGTGATAGCTGTTGGCAATAATGATTCTGACCGGTGTAATGTGGATGACTGGTCAGATATTGTGGCAGTTTCTGCAGGATCGCATCATACAGTGGGTCTAAAAGCTGACGGAACAGTGGTAGCAGTTGGCACTGGTGGAAACAGTCAGTGTGAGGTAACCGACTGGATGAGTATTGTGGCAGTTTCTGCAGGAGAGGGTCATACAGTGGGATTAAAAGCTGATGGAACAGCGGTAGCAGTTGGCAAAAATATCTTTGATCAGTGTGAGGTGACCAACTGGACGGATATTGTGGCGATTTCTGCAGGATCCAAACCGTCAATTGGCTTAAAATCAGATGGTACGGTTGTTGCTGCCGGCGGGGTTGCTTGGGACCAGAGTGATGTGGATGCCTGGACGGGTATTGCAGCAATTTCAGCAGGAACACATCATGCAGTGGGATTAAGAGCCGATGGAACAGCGGTAGCAGTTGGCAAAAATATCTTTGAACAGTGCGAGGTGACTGACTGGACGGGTATTATGGTATACAATAAAAAAAATATAAATATAGCAAAACTAGTGGCTGCAGAAGCCGTGAAAAAGACAGGGCTAAACGCTGCAGAGACAGTAAAAAATAAAGAATTAGAGACCACAAAGTCCGCAAAAAAATGGAAAGACGCCGGCCTGTGCCGCCACTGCGGCGGGAGAATAGGCGGACTGTTGATTAAAAAATGCAAGGCATGCGGCGAGACGCAGTAATTCATCTAGTTATAAAACACAAAGGAGGGGATAAATATGTCAAAAATCGTAATCAAATGCCCACAATGCAATGTAGAGGTTAATACAGATGTAAGTGCCAGTGCATACGAATGCCCAATCTGCAATCAGAATATTGATGTTCAGGCACAGATTGCCAAAATGCGCATCTCTAAAGAAGGGCTTGTCTCTATAGTTAAATACGAGGGTGGAAATAACACCTTTGTCTGGAAACACCCTATTGAGGACTTCAATCTGGGCAGCCAGCTTATCGTCCACGAGTCGCAGGAGGCCCTGTTCTTCCGCGACGGCCAGGCCCTAGATCTCTTTGGTGCGGGACGATACACATTAGAGACACAGAATCTACCGCTGTTGGAAAAAATCTATCGGCTCCCCACAGGAGGGGAGACTCCGTTCCACGCGGAAGTATATTTCATAAATAAAACAGTCCAAATGGGCATTAAATGGGGCACAGATAGCAAGGAGCGTATGTTTGACCCCATCTCCGGTTTGCATATCGATATCGGTGCGTCGGGCGAGTTTAACCTGCGAGTGGCTGATTCTCGCAAGCTAGTATTGAAGCTTGTGGGTACCGCCGGTGGGTTAGAGCGTGGCGAGTTGTTGTCTATGGGCAAAAGCGACGGAAATTCAAATGGTATGCAGGGATATTTCCGGGCACTCATCATGACGCAGGTGAAAACCCATCTCGCGCAAAGCATCAAGGCACAGAGTATCAACATTCTGGAGATAGATGCTAAGCTTACAGAGCTTTCACAAGCGCTTAAGGATCAGGTTAACGCAGGTCTTGAGGAATATGGACTGACTATGCCTGAGTTTTTTGTGGTACGTGTTGTTACGCCTGATGACGATTCAAACTTCAAGCGTATGAAGCAGCAATACGCTGATCAGTATTTGAAAATCCGTGAAGAGCAAATAAGAAAAACCGAAGCTGAGGCTGCTGCAGAGCGCAAACTGGTAGAAGCCGAAACTGAGGCGCGCATGAAAATTGTGGGTGCTAAGGGCGAGGCCGAGACCTACCGCCTGCAAGCTGAGGTAGAAGCTAAAGAAATGCAGATGAAGGGATACACCTATCAGCAGGAGACATCCCGTCAAGTGGGCATGGAAGCCATGAAGAACGGTATCGCAGGCGAAGGCGGCGGTGGATCGGGTGGTGTACTGGGCGATGTTGCAGGTCTGGGTATTGCGCTAGGTGCTATGGGCGGCGTGGTAGGCATGACTAAGGACGCGCTTAATCCCATGATAGATGGTAGTCTGCAAAACACTATGGGTGGTGTGGTTACCAATAACGCCTCAGAGGGGACGGCTAGAGGCTGGTCCTGCCCAGCATGTGGTAAAACTGAAAACATTTCAAATTTCTGTGGTGAGTGTGGTGCAAAGCGTCCGGAAACATCATCCGGTTGGGCGTGTAACTGTGGTCAAAATGGTATTACCAGCAAGTTCTGCCCCGAATGTGGAACGAAGCGACCGGAATAGAGGAGGATAAGATGAAGTTGAATATAAAAAAGTCATTTTGGTATGTGCTTGGTCTCGTGACTGTCATATATTTGGTGATAAGCCTTGCAATACCATTCAATAAAACAGCGACCTACTGGCTTGCATTTGCCTTTGGGCTTATCGCGCTTGCGGCACAGATTATCTTTTTTAGGAATGCCTTTGATGGAGCGGAGAAGGTCATTAGCAAGCTATATGGCTTTCCGATTGCTCGTGTTGGTCTGATTTATCTTGTGGTGCAGGTTGCTATCAGCTTTATAATTATGACCTTTGCCGCGAGTTGTCCATTGTGGGTGTCAGTGTTACTTGGCATTGTGTTGGCCGCCTTGGCGGGCATTGGACTTACCGGCACTGTGGTTAGTCGTAAGGCGGTAGAAAAGCGTGAAGCACAGATTGTCTCCGATAAAACGGACATCATGAAGCAGCTTCGAGCTGAAGCTGAGTCATTTGCCAAATTTGCACCAGAGGAGCTGCGCGTTGAAGCGGGAAAGCTTGCTGAAGCCATTCGTTACAGTGATCCCGTGACGACTGATGCGTTACAAGAAACAGATACTGCCCTTCTCGTGGTAATGCGCGAGCTGCAGGTGAATAGTAATGCAGATTCAGTGTTGGCATTTTCAAAAAAATTAGAGGAACGAAATATACGCTGTAAAGCGCTGAAATGAAGGCGAAGCATGAGATAATATGTTTCTAAAAAGCCGATTGATTTTCGATATTGAAAATCAGTCGGCTTTTCTCTCATAGTCACAAGTGAAATTTCATTTACATATATAACAAGTGTATTGTACAATAATTGAAAAGAAAACTGATTATCGTGAAATGATAGGAGGATTTGTTATGAGCAGTACGAAAAGAATAGAGCGCTTGAGGCAAGAATATATTAATTCTAAGCCAGCTATTTGTTATGAGAGAGCACGTATATATACAGAGTCACATAAAAGAACAGAGGGAAAGCCGATAGCAATCAGAAGAGCACAAGCATTTTATGATTTTTGCAATGAGTTTAAATGCAAGATTTTCGACGATGAATTGATAGTCGGGACAGCCGGGAAATTTAGAAGGTCCGGGATATTAACACCTGAGTACTCTTGGATGTGGGTGGACAGAGAGATGGATGATTTTGATAAACGTCCACAAGATCCATATATGATGACAAAGGACCAAATACGATACGTTAGAGAAGAAATCTTTCCTTATTGGGAGGGGAAGTCGTTAGAAGAACACTTTCTGGCACGACTGCCTAAGAGCACTGCAAAACTCGCGATAGATACTGGAATTATAGATAATGATTCGAAATGGCGTCAGGCAGTTGGTGAGATAACGCCTGATTATCAGGATATACTGTTTGTTAAAGGATTTGCAGGAATAAAAGATGAAGCTAAGGCTAAGCTAAAACAACTCGATTATTCTGACAGTGATGATTATGACAGAGCGATTTTTTACAAGTCTGTTATCTTAGTTAGTGAAGGCATTATAACATTTGCTAAGAAATATTCTGAGGAAGCAGCAAAACTTGCAGAAAAAGAAAATGATATAAAAAGAAAAGAAGAGCTAATAAGAATAAGTGAAGTGTGTAGTAAAGTTCCAGCAAATCCTCCCCAAAGTTTTCATGAAGCAATTCAATTTGTATGGTTCACACAGTTAGGAGGAATTATTTCAGAGAATCCTCTGGCGCTAAATCCGGGACGATTTGATCAGTATATGTATCCATACTATAAAACGGATATAGAGTCGAATAAATTAAACGAAACTGATGCAATGGAGTATATAGAGGCTTTATGGCTCAAGTTTTCAGAGTGGGTATGGACGATATCATCGAATACTGCCGGTTTTTTTGCAGGATATAACCAATTTCAGAATTTAACCATAGGAGGAAGAACCAGAGAAGGCTTTGATGCAACTAATGAATTATCATATATGTGCCTTGATGCTACAGACAGTGTAAGAACTCACCAACCGGGATTGAGCGTTAGAATTCACAGTGATTGTCCAAGTGAGTTTCTAGATGCAGTTTGTAAACTGGTTAGTAAAGGGACAGGGTTTCCTGCGATACATAACGACCAAGCGGGTACCCAGATGCTCCTACAGGCAGGGTACGAGCCGGAAGATGCAAGGGATTGGAATAATTGCGGATGTGTAGTACCACATTTTAGAAAAACAGGTGAATGGACATCGGCTGTTAATGTGAATTTTGGTGCAGCGCTTGAGTATTCGCTAAACAGCGGCAGAAGTAGAATTACCAATGAAGTGATGGGAATAACAACAAATGAAATAGATGAGTATGAAGATTTTGATGAGGTGAAAAATGCATTTTTACTTGAACTTGATAATTTGATACATCATTCTGTAGTCGCAAGCATTGCCGCACAGAAATTACACCAAGAGATGGTTCCACGACCGTTTTTATCATCTTGTGTTGATGATTGTTTGCAAACGGGAGTTGATTTGAGTAATGGAGGAGCACACTATAATGTAGGTCCTGTTCTTACCGGTATAGGATTAGCAATAACTGCAAATTCTCTTGCTGTTATTAAAAAACTTGTATTTGAAGAGAAGAAAACCACACTTAGTGAATTAAATGATGCAATGAATAAAAACTGGGAAGGCTATGAAGAACTAAGACGCCTAGTACTCAAAGTTCCTAAGTATGGAAATGACAATGATTATGTCGATAGTATTGCAGTTGAAATCTCAAACTATTATTATAGAAATATTAGAAAACATAAAGATATATTCGGATCTAATTTTAATAGTGCTTTCATGGGAATATCCAATTATATACCAACTGGCAGAGTAATCGGAGCTACGCCTGATGGACGAAGAGCGGGTGAACCATTGACGGAAGGTGTTTCACCATATGCCGGAAGTGATGTAGAAACGCCTTTAGCGGCAATGCGCTCAAGTGCAAAGGTAAATCATGATGTACACACGGGAGGCACACTTCTTAACTTAAGATTAGGTGAAGATATGGTATCTACAAACCGTGGAAGAAGAAACTTAGGTGCGATGATTCAAGCATATTTTTCACTTGGAGCATTTCATGTGCAATTTAATACAGTATCTACAGATACACTTTTAAAAGCGCAAAAAAATCCTGAAGATTATAAAGCTCTTTTAGTTAGGGTTGCAGGATATAGCACTCAGTTTGTCAACCTGTCTAAAGAAATGCAGGATGGCATCATAGTAAGAACAGCACATGAAAAGTTCTAACATAGAAGAGTTTTTATAGAGAAGAGTTTGAGGTAAAAAATGAAAACAGTGCAAGACAAAGGCATGATACTTCAGATGCAGAACCTTTCAGTTAATGATGGAGAGGGTATACGAACAACTATTTTTATGGCAGGTTGTCCTCTTAGATGCAAATGGTGTTCCAACCCTGAAAGCTTTACGATAAAAAGAAAAGTGGCTGTATATCAATCAGAATGTATTAAATGTGAAAGGTGTAAAGATATATGTCCTTCTAATTTGTACATAAGTGAAAACAGAGCAGATGAGAAACAGTGTATGCTCTGTGGAGCATGCGTAGAGAGTTGTCCGACACATGCTATCGAAATTATGAATGAGCAAATTTCTATAGATGACATAGTTAAAAGAATTGAAAGAGAAGAGCTTTTCTTTAGATATTCAAATGGTGGTGTGACATTTTCCGGTGGTGAAGCTACATTTCAGGAAGGATTTCTTAGAAGTATCGTTGACAGATTATATGAAAGAAATACTTCAATGTGGCTTGAAACTTGTGGGTATTTTGATTTTAATAGTTGCCGAGATATACTAGAGAAGCTCGACCATGTATTTTTTGATATAAAGACTATGGATAGTACAAAGCACAAAGAGTATACCGGTGTTGATAACAAGTCAATTCTTGAAAATGCTAAGCATATATATGAGTTAAATATTCCGATGACTATACGAGTCCCGTTAGTAAAACATATAAATGATAATGATGAAAACATTTATATGCTGTCATCATTTATTAGAGAGAATATTCCAAATGCTGATATTGAAATATTACCGTATCATAATCTTGGTCTTATGAAATATAAGGCATTGGGGTATGAAGAACTTATAAATGAATACGAAACACCGGATGCCAAAAGAATTAGTGAAATATATAAAATATTCAGTACACACGATGTGAAAAGTGTTGAATACCGCTAAAAATTAGAGAAAATATTATAATAATAACAAAAGGGATGAGGAAGAACATTAGGTAAGCAGGTGCAAGTGATTTTCAAAGTTAACGCCATCGTTACCGGGAATGTTTTCTTGCGTTGAATCTTCCAATGAATGATATATAAAATCACCTGCAACTCTAATGCATTCGTCTACGGACTTTCCTTTAGCAATACCACCGGCTATGCATGAGGCGAATAAGTCCCCGGTACCGGAATAGCTTTTGCCTACATATGGAAATGAGAAGAAAGCAAAAGACTCACTAGTAACATGAAGGTTTCCCATATGGGCTATACCGACTTCGTTTTCTATTCGAATACCGGTTACAATAACATGCTTATTTGAATTATTACAAAGAGACTTAGCGGTCTCTTTGATTTTATTTATTTTAGCGGAAGAATTTGAAATTTCATTAAGTGAATCGAAATCAGAACCTGTAAGTAAGCATAATTCCGTTAGATTGGGAGTTATAATTGTTGCCATTTTACATAGCTCGACAAGTTCAATACGAAGTGCGTCGCTGAACAAGCCATGAGTCACGCCATCATCACCCATAACCGGATCAACCAGAAGGAAGGTATCCTTTTTCATGAAAACTGATAGAAATTTCAAAATCTTATCAACTTGTTTTTCACTTGCGAGGAAACCGGTATAAATACCATCAAAGTGAGGATTTAGTTTCTTCCATTCGTCTATGAAAATATCCATTTTATCAGTATAGTCATCACAGAAATAGCTGTCATAGCCGGTCTGGGAAGTTAATATCGCAGTAGGCAGAGGATAAGCGCTTGCACCCATAGATGAAATTACTGAAATTGCAGCTACGAGTGAACAACGACCAAAACCTGATAAATCATTTATTACGGCAATTTTTTTTGTCATTTGGCAATCCTTTCGAATATCTTAATTATTCATCAATATTACACCAAATTGTTGGATTTGGAAATATACTGATTGAAAAAAATTAAAAATAAGAATAGAATAGGATGTATAAATACTAATAACAAGGAGAAACACAATGGAAAGAGAAGAACAAGCTTATTTACGAGAAATAGGTGATATTCCTCTTTTAACGGCAGATGAAGAGGTTGAATTGGCAAAAAGAATAGAGCAGGGTGATGAAGCAGCTAAAACAAAACTTGAAGAGTCAAATTTGAAACTTGTTGTTTCAATTGCAAAGAAGTACCGTGGAAGAGGACTATCTTTTATGGATTTAATTCAAGAAGGTAATCTGGGGCTAATTAGAGCAGCAGAAAAATTTGATTACAAAAAGGGATTTAGATTTTCGACATATGCAAACTGGTGGATAAAACAATCTATGACTAGAGCAATATTAGATAAATCAAGGACTATAAGGGTACCGGTTCATATGGCTGAAAATATCAATAGAGTATTAAAAGCTTCTAACGAGTTGACGGTAAATTTGGGCCGCGAGCCTACGCCGGCTGAAATTTCAATACATATGGGGACTAACACAGAACGAGAAGTATGTGACATGCTGGGATATGCACAAGATCCACTATCACTTGAAACACCATATGGTGAAGAGGATGATACTAATTTAGAAAGCTTTATTGAGGACGTTAACAGTAGTAACCCCGAACTGGAAATAATGAAGGGCGTATTACACTCGGAAATAGAAGAAATTCTTGATACTTTGACAGAACGAGAAAAGAAAGTTATCAAAATGAGGTTTGGACTTAATCAAGAGGAGAAGATATATACTCTTGAGGAGGTTGGAAAGGACATAGGTCTTACTAGAGAACGTATTAGGCAGATAGAAAATAGAGCACTACGACAACTAAGAATTAATTTACAAAAAAGAGATAGTATGAGTGGGTCTTTATAGGGTTATTATGCCGAAAAGCAGTTGACACTAGTGAGAAACTAGGATATAATAACTTTTGCTGTTAATTAAGATAGCAATGTACGCGTAGCTCAGCTGGATAGAGCGTCTGGCTACGGACCAGAAGGTCGGGAGTTCGAATCTTCTCGCGTACGTACGAGGCTTGTAAACTATTTGTTTACAAGCCTATTTTATATATGGAGGGAAATAACATGGGTAAATACATTATGGCACTTGATGCCGGCACAACAAGTAATAGGTGCATCATTTTTGATAAAAATGGAGAGATAATAAGTGTTGCTCAGAAGGAATTCACACAGATTTTTCCTAAACCCGGATGGGTAGAGCATGATGCGTCAGAGATTTGGTCGACTCAGATGGGAGTTGCAACAGAGGCTATAACCCGTATTAAAGTTGATGCAGGCGATATAGACTCCATTGGAATAACAAACCAAAGAGAAACTGTTGTAGTGTGGGATAAGAATACGGGAAAGCCGGTTTATAATGCAATTGTTTGGCAATGCAGAAGAACTGCAAATTATTGTGATGAACTAAAGGACGAAGGATATACTGAATTTTTCAAGAAGAAAACGGGACTTGTACTTGATGCATATTTTTCGGCAACTAAAATCAAATGGATTTTAGATAATGTATCTGATGTTAGAGAACGTGCTATAAAAGGTGAGGTACTGTTTGGGACAATAGAAACATGGCTTATATGGAATTTAACAGGTGGAAAGGTACATGTTACCGATTATTCCAATGCATCAAGAACGATGCTATTTAATATACATACACTAATGTGGGATGATGAAATATTGGAATTACTTGATATTCCAAAAGCAATTTTACCTGAAGTTAAACCATCCAGCTATCATTATGGTGATGCATCATATTTTGGTGAACATATACCAATCACAGGAGCGGCCGGAGATCAACAGGCAGCGTTATTTGGTCAAACATGCTTCATGCCGGGAGAAGCAAAAAACACATATGGTACCGGGTGTTTTTTATTGATGAACACGGGAGATAAACCGGTAACTTCAAATAATGGACTTGTAACTACAATAGCATGGGGAATCAATAATAAAGTGGAATATGCGTTGGAGGGCTCAATATTTGTTGCCGGAGCCGCCATTCAATGGCTTAGAGATGAGCTTAATATAATTAAAGATGCTAAAGAGTCAGAAGAAATGGCAGAATCAGTTTCAGATACCAACGGGTGTTATGTGGTGCCTGCATTTACGGGTCTGGGAGCACCGTATTGGGATCAGTATGCAAGAGGAACCATAGTAGGAATTACAAGAGGTGTAAACAAATATCATATTACAAGAGCAACACTAGAATCACTTGCCTACCAAGTGAGTGATGTGCTAAGCGCAATGGAAGAAGATTCCGAAATTAAAAATACATCACTAAAAGTAGATGGAGGAGCTTGTGCTAATAATTTCTTGATGCAATTTCAATCTGATATAATAAATGTTCCGGTAGAAAGACCACACTGCATAGAAACCACGGCACTAGGTGCAGCGTATTTAGCAGGTCTTTGCACAGGTTATTGGAAAGATGAAAACGATATTATAAAAAATGTAGCTATCGATAGGATATTTGAACCTAAGATGAATGATAAAGAACGTTTAAAAAAGTTAAAAGATTGGAAGAAGGCGGTAACATATGCATTTGATTGGGCTAAGAACGAAGACTAAATATAGACAGTAGAAGTTAAAACATATATAATA
>JBKEBP010000080.1:0-4081 GCA_047973235.1 Suipraeoptans sp.
CTTTTGCAATTTCAGAAGATGGTATTGTTTTATTTAACATGAATGACTTTAATAACAAGTCATAATCACGATGTAAATACCCATCGACTAGTAACTTTTCACTTCTTACTTGTTGCTCAATCATTCCTTTGTAAAAATCGCTAATTGGCTCTAAGCTCACAGGTTCTAAACCTCTTGATGTTATATATTCAGGGATTTCTACCATCACATCAGGATCTAAGTTCGGAATAGCACCATTGTTTTTTACAATCATAATCATTCTATCTCTTGTATCATTGACAATTGCATTAACAATGTCAACTATGAATGTTCCGTGCACACCAATAATAAACCCTTCTTCAAATTTCCCGGTTTCTTTGTACTTTTTTATTGAGTCGAATAGTTTTTTCTCTCTATTATCTTGAACCATATTTGTTCTAGTATACATATGATCTGTTTGTTCAACTACAGTATTTGGAATTTGATAGTATTGTAAATATGAATTGGGAATATATTCATTTGAAAGTTGTAATAGCTTTGCAATGTTCTTATGTGTTTTCAACCATCCAGCATCTGCATGCTGTGGATCTTTACTTTGTTTTGGAGTAACTAGCCCATGGACACTTAGATATTTCTTTAACTCTTCAGTTACACTTTTTCCTTTAATTCTAACATCCGTAAACCATCCATAATGATTTAGACCAAAGTAATCCACTTCTATATCCTCTTCAGTACAGTCCATGATTTCACTCATACGTAACATCATCCCTATTGGCATATCGCAAATGTTTAATATTTTAGCCTTTGGACAAGTTTTATTTATTGCATCAGCAACAATCGAGGCTGGATTTGAATAATTAATAATCCATGCGTTAGGGGCATATTCTACTACATAATTACATAAGTCGATCATATGCTGAATAGTACGTAAACCATACTTCATTCCTCCAGGACCACATGTTTATTGACCTGGTATTCCATACTTTAATGGGATTTTTTCATCAACTTCTCGCATTTTGTATTTCCCAACACGAATTTGTGCAAGCACAAAATCACATCCACTAAAGGCTTCTTCTGGATTAGTTGTCATCACCAATTTTATTTTTGAATTAAACTCATTGATAACATGCTGAACAATTAATGAAACATCCTTTTGGCGTTCTTCATCAATATCATATAACCTAATTTCTTCGATTCCTACTTTTTCTTGATTCAACAATAATGCTTTAACAATACCAGGAGTATATGTACTTCCTCCACCTGCAATTGTATAAACTTTCTTATTCATATCTCTCACTCATTTCTTTTTTTATTTTTTTCCCATCTACTTTATTTAGTTCTACTATATCAACCTTAGATATTTTGCAAGCAATTGCAAGCGCTTCGCCCATCATTCGACATTGTGGCTGAATTCTAATTGAGGCTTGAGATGCAAAATCAGAACTAATACACCTACCAATTACTGCATAGTTTGAGAGTTGATTCGTAATCATACTTCGATAAGGAATCTCAAAATACTCTTTATAATCATATCTATTTTCCTCTGTGGGGTCATGCTCCTTTTTATGAATATCAATCCACCAGTCAGCGCGAACTATTCCATCTTCAAACTTAGTTCGTTGCAAATAGTCGTCTTTTTCTAGTCGGTACTGCCCAATTACACGTACACTTTCACGAATGCCAATCGAACTTGCAATTTTTTCAATATACGCATCTTCAAAACCAGGTAGATAGTTAGTCATAAAATTCATATATTTGTGTATCATTTGACGCCCTTTAATATAGTTTTGTGAGCGTACAAATGGATTTATAATATTTGACTTGTTTGGAATCCTTGGACAATTAAATGTAAAAACACCTGATTTTGATGGGATACTAAATGCTTGAAACCACACGTACTCTTCATCATTAATAACTTTATCTTTTAGAGCTTGTTTATATAAGGGTTCTAAAACTTGTTCTTTTCCTTGATGTAAAACGCCAAAAGTGTAAAAAGGATACTCAGCTTTTGAATAAGTTTGTTTTAATTCAGTGTTCATATATTCAAGGAATACATCCATATTAACATTACCTACTTCAAAGCGTAAACTAGTATATTGATTCTCGCCATACTCGTCTCCGTATTCCAATGGTAAGTCACTTAATTTAGCTAGAACTGCATCTCCACTTCCATCTATAAAATTAGATGCCTTTATTTCAATTACACCATCACAAGTGATTGCTTTCACACTATTAATGCTCTTATTTTCAATAGAAGCCTCAAAACATGGAGTGTCATATAGAATATCGACATCATATTTCACTGCAAGTGTCTCGAGAGCCATTTGCATTGCTTCTGACGAAAAATACATAACTGTTGATGATTCGTTGGGCCTTTCTTTTTCAGCATTTTTTAATTCATCATAATAATTCTTAGGATAGACTGAACCCTCTATCTGTACCAAAAGATTCTCTAACTCTTTTTGAAGTTTTGTAGAACCTACATAAGTAGGCATCGATGGTGAAACAAGTCCATTGGTGCTAGTTCCTCCCAAGTTTCCAGACTTTTCAATTATAATAACACTTAACCCCTCTTTTGCCGCTGCTATAGCAGCAAAACTACCAGCTGTTCCACCTCCGATGACACATACATCGTAGTTATCCATTGTCAATCACCTCTTCGAATTTATTTGTATACTCTCCGACTTTCATTCCAAATATAATCTGTATTTGATTGTCTGATGCTTTCACACAACCAAGTGAATCCGGCGTTTTATCTATCTTCTCCATATCAATTAAATTACCATCTTTAACTTCAATTCGTAACCTAGAGATACAGTTAGAAAATTCCACAATATTTTCTTTTCCACCGATATTCTCAATTATATACTTTGCGACTTCTGCTTTATCTGATTTTTGACTTAACATTTTTGCTGCTGCTATTTCATAATCCTCATCAATGTCATTTGTAAACTTCTCACGACCTGGCGTTTGTAAATCGAATTTTAATATATACCATTTAAATAATGCATAGTACGTAAAGAACATTCCTATTCCAACCACAAGTTCTGGAATCCAAGTTGACTTATATCCTTGAAAGACACCATTGAAAAAGAAATCAAATATTGTCGTCCCACCTAAGAATGACGCATTCATAATATCTAAAGTGGCGAATGATAAACCTGATAATGCCGCGTGAATTAAGAATAATGGCGGAGCTAAAAATATGAATAAGAATTCAAATGGTTCTGTTACTCCAGCAAAAATACTTGCTCCTGCAGCAGCTATACATACTGCCTTTGCACGATTTTTATTTGATGCAGTGTGATATATTGCTAATAATGCACCAGGAATACCAAATAGTTTGATTGGCAGTGCTCCTTGACCTAACCATAGTCTCGTTATATCTGATAGGTTATCCCTAAAGTCTGGACACGATAAGGCCGCTGTTGTAATGGCTTTTGTTCCTTCATAAGTCTGACCGCAAATATCAGCTGTACCACCTACTGCTGTATAGTGCACAACAGAATACCAAACGTGATGTAAACCAGTAATTATTAAAAGACGTTCGATAAATCCAAATAAAAATGAACCTAATACTCCCATACCTGCAACGATTGCAGACAATCCATAAATCATCCCACCAAAAATTGGCCATACAAATGGTGTTAATAATCCGATTGCCGAACAAGCTATAGCAGTAAGTATTGGAGGCAAGTTATTTCCCTGGTAGAAACTCAAAGCGATTGGTAAGTTGATTTCTGAATATTTATCAGTAATAAATCCACTTAATGCACCAACAACAATTCCGCCAACAACACTCATATCCACAACATGGAACCCAAGGATATAACTTTGCATACCTTCTTTCATTTCCATCGTTCTACTTATCGCAGCCATCCCATTATCACCTATGCTAACATCTGGAGATAGCACTAAATGAAACATATCTAAACTCAATTGACTAAATGTTAATAAAAATAAATACCCGATCATTGCACTAAAGGCTGCGACATGTTTCTTATTTCTATCTTTTGTCATTCCAAATGCAATAGAAATAGCAAAAACAAATGCCATGTTATCTATAATTACAAGCCCCATTTTGTTCAAAATCAAAGCAAAA
>JBKEBP010000117.1:0-31127 GCA_047973235.1 Suipraeoptans sp.
CCGTTACTTCTGCATTATACTTATCTTTTAACCTAAGTGCTGCTTCAAGACCCGCCTTATCATCCGGATTCATAATCGCAAGCATTGCTCCACGATTAAGTGTTCCGTCCGGATTAAACTGAACTCCGCCTTTAGTGTCAGGCACTTGTTTTATACAAACTACTACTTTCATACTTTTAATCTCCCTTACGTTCTTATCGAAGTAAATCAGCCGATATAACCATTCTCTGTACTTCCGAAGTTCCTTCATATATCTCTGTTATCTTAGCATCACGCATCATACGCTCTACATCATATTCTCTGATATATCCGTATCCACCGTGTAGCTGAACAGATTTTGTTGTTACTTCCATAGCTGTTTCCGCTGCATATAGTTTTGCCATGGCTGCTTCTGCGCTATACGGTTCACCGTTTGTCTTAGCCATAGCTGCTCTATATACCAATAGCTGTGCCGCCTTCGTCTTTGTAGCCATATCAGCCAGCTGGAACTGTGTATTTTGGAACTGAGATATCGAACGACCAAACTGTTTTCTTTCTTTTACGTAAGCGACAGTAGTCTCAAGTGCTCCTTCTGCTAGTCCAAGTGCTTGTGCTGCTATACCTATACGTCCACCGTCAAGTGTATGCATAGCTATACCAAATCCTTTGCCTTGTTTACCAAGGATATTTTCTTTAGGAATTCTACAGTCTGTAAATATAAGCTCATAAGTGGCTGAACCCCTGATACCCATTTTCTTTTCTTTAGTACCAAATGTAAATCCGGGTGTTCCTTTTTCAACTATAAAGGCAGAGATTTCCTTCATCTTGCGGCCCTTCTTTTCCACAGTGCCGGTAACCGCTATAACTATATATGTATCTGCATATTTTCCATTTGTAATAAATACCTTAGTACCATTAAGTACCCATTCATCACCATCAAGAACTGCCTTCGTCTGCTGACCCTGTGCATCTGTTCCCGCTCCGGGTTCCGTAAGACCAAAAGCACCAAGCTTTCTACCCGATGCAAGGTCCGGTAGATACTTCTCTTTTTGCTCAGGTGTTCCATATGTCATAATAGGGTCAATGCATAGAGAAGTATGTGCCGATACTATAACTGCAGTCGTACCACACACCTTTGCAAGCTCTTCAACACACATAGCATATGTAAGTATGTCACAGCCCTGACCACCGTATTCCTTTGGTACAGGAATTCCAAGGAATCCGTATTTTGCCATCTTTTTTACTGTTTCTTCAGGGAAGTTTTCAGTTTCATCCACTTCCTGCGCAAGAGGCTTTACCTCATTTTCAGCAAACTCTTTAAACAAAGTCCTTGCCATTTCATGTTTGTTACTTAAGTTAAAATCCATTGTATATTCTCCTCATAGTCTTTAGTCTTCCCACTTAACCTTAAATCTGTCTTCAAAGTTCTTAGTCAACTCTTCTTTAAAATCAGGATGAGCAATATTAATAAGTGCTTTGGCTCGTTCTCTAAGTGATTTGCCTCTTAGGTCTGCTATGCCATACTCAGTTACAATATATGCCACATCATTTCTTCCTGTTGTAACTGCTGCGCCTTGTTCAAGCATAGGTACAATCTTCGAAACACTACCGCCCTTTGCAGTTGATGCCATTGCAATAATAGACTTACCACCTTTTGACATGTTGGCGCCTCTAACAAAGTCAACCTGACCGCCTACTCCGGAAATCTGCATAGTTCCTATACTCTCTGAACTGACTTGACCCATAAAGTCTACTGCTACACAAGAGTTAATAGAAATAAGATTGTCATTTTTCGCTATTATATAAGGATCATTAGTATAATCAGATGATGCCATATATACAGCCGGATTGTCATCAATAAAGTCATATAATTTCTTGCTTCCCATAAGGAACGTTGCTACTAATTTGCCGGGGTTAAAGTTCTTACACTTATTAGTAATCACTCCGGCTTCAATCAGCTCAACAACACCGTCCGAGAACATCTCCGAATGAATACCTAAGTCCTTTTTATCTTTTAACGATAACAGTACCGCATCAGGAAGTGCTCCGATACCCAGTTGAAGAGTGTCTCCATCACTTATAAGACTTGCGCAGTTTGCACCAATTTTTTTCTCCACATCAGAAAGCTCTGCTCGCTTTAACTCTATTAATGGAATATCTGCCTCCACTAAATAATCAAACTCGCTTAAATGCATAAAGCATTCTCCGTGACATCTCGGCATATGTTTATTAACTTGGGCAACTTTCAACTTTGCAGTCTTAGCTGCTGTGTAAGAATAGTCAACGGAAACACCAAAGCTAACATATCCGTGCTTATCCGGTGAACTAACTTGAACTAATGCGACATCTGTAGGTAATGAGCCATCCGTAAACAGTGCCGGAATCTGTGAAAAGTATCTCGGTGTATAATCAGCTCTTCCTTCTTTTATAGCTGTTCTCTCATTTTTGGTTCCTACAAAGAGTGAGTTATGTCTGATATGACCTTTAGCTTCTTCGGTACAATACAGACTTTCTCCCATTCCTACCATGTGTGTCGTCTCTACGCCTTTTAGCTCATTCATTCGTGCCGTGAGGGCTTTCGTTAGAGCGCTTGGCTCTCCGCATGCATGTCCGATGGCAACTCTGTCATTATCTTTTATATGACTGACCGCCTCGGCTGCACTAACATACTTGTCCTTGTACATCTCTTTAAAATTTTGCATTTTCCACTCCACATACTTTGATTTCATTATTGTTGCTTTTTATTTCTGTTGCTTTTTATTTCTGTTTCTTGTTAATTCCTGCAATGTCTTTAGCAAGTTCTTTCTTGTGCTCAACATTTGCCTGTCTGCCAATCATAATTCTCTGAGCCTGAGGTGAACCTGCACCATGCATAGATTCTGTTCTGTATCCAACTGCTGCCGTTCCAAGAGTAATGTTTTCAATAAGGCGTAAAATCCTCATCCTATCCTCTGTAGGTACATCCGCAACACCTTTTAAATACTTATCTATATAAGGTCTTAGTTTCTCATTGTCATAATCCATCTGACTTGGCATTGTAACCATAAGACCACCCGCAATATCCTCAGCAAGACGAGTTATCTCGTAAGGCATACGTGTGATATTTTGTTTACAGACATTTGCAAGTAAAGTATTTACATAATAGTTACCTGCTGCCATCTCGCAGCCCTCGCATGAGCATGCGATACCGCAAGAATAAAGCGTCTCATTCAAATGGTTCATTTCGATTAATTTGTCTTTGATATGACTCGCTCTTGCTGCTCCGTTATAATCTGCTGCAAGTGCTGTTGCACCAATAAGTACATCACCAACACCAACTTTACATCCACCGTAGCTTTGTCTGTGATAGGAAGCGAATCTCTCAACCATCATTCCTGCAAAATCAGTTTCACCATTTAAGAATATTAATT
Source organism: Suipraeoptans sp. (assembly GCA_047973235.1). Taxonomy (GTDB): domain Bacteria; phylum Bacillota; class Clostridia; order Lachnospirales; family Lachnospiraceae; genus Aequitasia. Next base: position 3,390 of record JBKEBP010000117.1, read on the forward strand.
CATTAGGAACAAAAACGTCCTCAAAAATTACTAATGTTTCATGTCCTCCAAACTCTTTGTTTCCTATATCTATATCCGCATTTGGCTCAAGTTTTCTGGTATCACAGCTTTGACGTCCATATATCATGAATATTCCCGGTGCATCGGATGGTAGTGCAAATGATATAGCATAGTCCTTATCTTCCGGTTTCATAGCTATCGTAGGCATTACCACAACTTCATGAGAGTTTACCATTCCTGTTTGATGTGCTTTGGATCCTCGAACTACTACTCCGTCCGGTCTTCTCTCTACTACTCGAAGATAAAGGTCCGGATCTGCTTGCTGTGAAGGTGATTTACCTCTATCGCCTTTAGGATCAGTCATAGCTCCGTCAACTACAAGATCTTCTCGTTGAATTCTATCCCAGTATTTCTTAAAATTCTCATGGTAGTTCGTTCCGTGTGCTTCGTCGCATTCATATGTTGTCGAAAACACTGCATTAGCTGCATCTAATCCTACACATCTCTGGAAGCATGAAGCCGTTTTTTGTCCTAGAAGTCTTTGCATCTTCACCTTTTTAATTAAGTCTTCAGTACTTTGATGAAGATGTGTAAATCTGTTGATTTTTTCTCCGCTAAGACTTGAAGTAGCTGTCATCAAATCCTCGTATTCCGGTTGTTGTGCCATCTCATAGGTCATTGCTACTGAGTTCATAGATGGCTTGATAATAGGATTTTCAGTAGGGTCATCTACCTTCTCTCCCATTAGATAAACGTCTAAATTAAGCTTCTTCAAACTTTCAATATATTCTTCTCTTGTTTTTAACATAACTTTTTCCTCCTAATAATTTTGAGACTATATACATCTCTTATATATCGTTTTTATTTGTTCTTTTGACAATTCTATAGGATTCTTAGCCAAAAGTCTCTGCTGATTTGTAATAACTGATTCTGCCATCTCATCACACTTTGCTTCATCTACTCCGAGTGCTCCAAGTTTCTCTCTTTCAAGTACAAAATCAAGCAATGCAAACATCTTACCAAATGACTCTTCCTTACTGCAACTGAATATTTCAGATAAAATTTCTTCTGCCGGACTTAAATCTGCACCTAGTTCTCTATACATGTTAAATGTTCCTTCAAATACCATGTGATTTGCCTTACCGTGCGGCACATGATATAGTCCGCCGATAGGATATGCAAGCGCATGAACTGCAGCACATCCTGCATTTCCAAATGCAACTCCTGCCATTGTACTTGCTATAAGGAAATCTTCCATGTCTTCAGGGAGTTTAGCTTCCCCGGCATCTCTCATCTTCATATACCCACCTAATATTTTATGCATAGCTTCTTTCCCAAACATTCTTGAAAATGGCGTTGCAAGTGGCGATACGTATGATTCCATTGCATGAACTAATGCGTCGATAGAACTTGTTGCAAATACGAAATATGGTAATGTCTTAAGCATAGCAGGAACAAGTGCTGCTTCATCAGCATATAATTGTTGCACTGCAAGCCCCATCTTAGTTTGTTTTTTCTTAAATTCAAGAATCGAAATATTTGTAACCTCACTTCCGGTTCCGCAGGTTGTAGGTATTACGATTAGTTCTCTTATCTTTTCAAGATCAGCACCTTTAGCATATATTTGTTCAACATTATAGTCATCATTAAATAGTAATAATTTAGATATGTCGATTACCGTACCGCCACCGATGGCGATTATCCTCTTGTAGTTTTTCCCTTTTATATCAGAAAGTACTGCATCAACCATTTCATCCGATGGCTCTCCCTGACCGTATTTTTCCTGATAAAGTACATCGCAAGGTGCCACACTTCCATTTAATGCAGGAGTAAGTACATATTCATTCGTTACAATTAAGTCGCCTTCTCCTATCTTCTTTTCTCCTATAAACTTAGCAAGTGAATCATAGATAGCAATAGTTGGTTTGATTAAAAAATTCATAAGATTCCTCCATTCTTCTAATTGTCTTCTGATTGATTTGGTTTTATTATTGTTGTTAATATTTTAACGCTGATGGGATAAAAAAAACCCATAAAGCCAGTTAAGAAAAGTATATCGAATAGTCCACTATATGTATAATGTATTTACCGCATATTCATTATATCTTTTCTGTATATCTGCAATATATGATATTTTTTTTACTTTTCTAAATCCCGAAGAATCATCTTTTTAAGCTTATTTGCCGCAATGTTTAAACTTCTGCTGCTATCCGTAACCATACAAATAGATCTGGATGGTATTTGCTGAACTAAAGAAATTTTAATCACTTCGCCATTATTGATGGCAGTCGTAGCAAACTCCTCCGGAATAAATGCAATCCCCAGGTTGTTCTTTACAAGTGGAAGTAGTTGATCCGTAGTTGCCGTTTCTGTATCAGGAGATAACACTAGTCCATGGTTTGAATAGAATGTGTTATAGAACTCTCTTGTAGTCGTATTTTTACCGAGACATATAAGTGGGTATTTAGATATTTCTTTTATATCTCTTGTTTTTTTAGCAAGTTCTTTATACCTATTACTCCCTATTAATATTTCGTGAAAGTTCTTTAACTTAGTTTCTACAAAAGGCTTTTTTAGGTTAAAAGGTGTTGTCACAAGTGAAAAGTCAACTGTTCCGTCCTTAACAGCTTGTAGTGCTTGTGGTGTAGATTGATTAGATAGCTTAAGGCGTATGCCCGGATGTACTTCATGAAAGCGTTTGAGTTCAGGCAATAAGATACCGTGTAAGGCAGTATTGCTAACACCAATAGTTACAACACCACTCTCTAAGTTCTTATCATTTGTCAGCTCAAGTTCTGCTGCTTTGAACTGTTCATATGCAACTGCTACATGCGCATATAGTTTCTCACCTTCCGGTGTTAATGTAGCTCCTCTGTTACTTCTGACAAATAGCTTGCAGCTTAATTGACTTTCAAGGTTGTTTATATATTTAGTCAGATTAGGTTGATTGCTGTTTAGAACATTTGCTGCCTGTGTGAAACTCTGATATTTGGCTACATAATAAAATATTCTGTAATAATCATATGTTATCTCCATACTCTGCCTCCTCGTATTTACAAATGTCTCGCTTCATAATAACATATCTGATATACATAATCTATATAATCAGTATATTATAAATACTTTTTACATATAGTTCCGGTTGTTATATACTCACACATAAGACTATTCAATTGTTATTACTTTAACGTTATTGATTTAACATGGAGGTTTAAAATGAATGAAATTTTAAAGAAAAGGATTCGAAACACCGATCTACTTGATAAAGTAGTATCAGCTGATGAGGCAGTATCCCATATCAAACCGGGAATGACTCTTGGTGTAAGCGGCTTTACCATCGCCGGTTATCCTAAGATGACGGCAACTGCACTTTCCAAAAGAGCTGATGCAGGTGAAAAGCTCAATCTAACCGTCTACTCCGGGGCATCGCTTGGAGATGAATTTGATGGTGAGCTTACCAGAAAAGGTGTATTTAAGAAAAGAATCCCTTATCAAACAAACAACGACTTGAGAAATGCTATAAATGCCGGCAAAGTAGGCTACTTTGATATGGCACTAGGTGAATTACCTGTTTGGATTAAAAATGGAATACTTAATCACATTGATGTAGCTGTTGTAGAAGCAACCGCTATTGATGAGGAAGGAAATATCATTCCTACTACTTCAATAGGCGTATCCAACACATACGTTGAATGTGCTGATGTTGTAATTGTCGAGCTTAATACATATGTCCCGGCAGAGCTGGAAGGAATACATGATGTGTTCTCACCACAGAAGGCGCCTAATACTGAACCTATCATGATTGTTAAACCAAGTGACCGTATTGGCACACCTTACATAAAATGCAATCCGGATAAGATAGTTGCTATCGTTGAAAGTGATATTCCTGACAACGGAAGAGGTGTATTGCCACCGGATGATGAGTTTAAAATGATGGCCGAAAATCTCATAAGTTTCCTTGAAGGCGAAGTAAAAGCCGGCAGGCTATGTGATCCACTGCCTCCACTTCAAGCGGGAATCGGCAGTGTTACAAATGCAGTACTTGATGGTTTACAAGCTTCTTCCTTTGAGCATATGACCGTATATTCTGAGGTTTTGCAAAATTCAATATTTGAATTGATGGATAGCGGCAAGATAGATTTTGCATGTGCAACCTCTCTTACATTGTCTTCTGATGTTAGAGATAATTTCTTTAAGAACTTTGATAAATACAGAGACAAAATAATGCTAAGGCCACAAGAAATCAGCAATGCTCCCGAAGTAATCAGGAGACTCGGTATAATTGCAGTCAATACTGTAATAGAGGCTGATATTTATGGAAATACAAACTCCACTTATATAGACGGTCATCGTCTAATGAATGGTGTAGGTGGCTCCGGGGACTTCTGTCAAAATGCAGGGCTCTCAATATTTATAACAAAATCAACTGCTAAAAACGGAACTTTATCTTCTATTGTTCCTCTCGTTAGCCACATTGACCATACTATACATGAGATACACGTACTTATAACAGAGCAAGGTGCTGCGGATTTACGCGGACTAGATCCGATGGATCGTGCGAGAACTATTATAGATAACTGCGCACATCCAAATTTCAGACCGGCACTTCATGCATACCTCGATGAGGCATATGATAGCAGCCCCAATAAACATAAACCGGTTAATTTAAAAGCAGCTGTTGAATTTAAAAAATCTATAACACATAGTTAAATCAAAGATTGAAAAGGAGACCAAGATGGAACAAGATGTAAATGTAATGATTGAAGAATTAGTATCAAGAGCCAAAGCAGCTCAAAAGGAATTTGAAGCGAACTTTTCACAAGAACAAGTAGACGAAATAGTTCGTGCTATCGGAAAAGTTGTATATGACAGAGCCGAGGAATTAGCTCGTATGGCAAGAGATGAAAGTATGATGGGCGTTTATGAAGACAAAGTAGCCAAATGCTATGGAAAATCTAAAAACATCTGGAACAGCTTAAAAGGAAAGAAATCTATTGGTATCATAGAGGAAAACAAAGAAACCGGTATTATTAAAGTGGCAAAGGCTAAGGGTGTGGTAGGCGCAGTTACTCCTGTTACGAACCCTGTTGTTACTCCTATGTGTAATGGTATGTTTGCACTAAAAGGACATAATGCTATTATCATATCCCCTCATCCTAGAGTAGAGAAAATGAACAAGTACTTAGTTGATTTATTCCGCGCTGAAATCAAGAAGTTCGGTGCACCTGAAGATTTGTTCCAGACTATAGAAAAGACATCTATAGAAGCCACAAACGTGCTTATGAAAAATGTAGATGTAGTTGTTGCAACAGGTGGTGGCGCTATGGTTAAATCTGCATATTCAAGCGGAAAACCGGCACTTGGTGTTGGACCGGGTAATGTTCAGGTAATCGTGGACCGTGGTATCAACTATGAGGAAGCTATTCCCAAGATTATAGCAGGACGTATATTTGATAACGGAATTATCTGTTCAGGAGAACAAAGTGTATTTATTCCGAAAGAAAATTATGACGAAGTAATAGATGTATTTAAGAAAAATGGGACATTCTATGTTGAGAACCCTGATGATGTTGCTAAATTCTCAGAAGCCATCTTCCCTGATGGTGGTTTTATAAATAAAGACGCAGTAGGACAAGGTGTTCAGGATATCGCTAAACTAGCCGGTGTAGAAGTTCCTGAAGGAACAAAGATGATTCTATTAAAGGCAAGAAGCTTAGATAGAAATGAGCCTCTTTGCAAAGAAAAGATGTGTCCTGTAATGATAAGTGCAGCTTATGATACTTTCGAAGATGCAGTTGCATATGCTCAAGCAAATCTTGAGTGGGAAGGGAAGGGACATTCATGTGCACTTCACAGTGATGACAAAGCTCACATCGAATATACGGGTGAAAACCTTACTGTTAGCCGTCTCGTAGTAAATCAGCCGTCCTCAACAGGTGCCGGCGGAAGCTTATATAATGGATTCTCACCAACTACGACTCTTGGTTGTGGTTCTTGGGGAAATAACAGTATTTCAGAGAACTTAAATTACACTCACTTAATAAATATTTCTCAGATAGGTCTCTTTAACAAAGATGCTAAAGTTCCTACAGATGAGGAAATCTGGGGACAATAAATTTCATACAACCAGTAAAGGGGGCTGTCGGAAAATATATTTTACGATAGCCCCCTTTTAACATTATTAAGAGTTATAACAGCAACTGCTATTGACGGAAATGCTGCAATCCGTAAAGAATTGACGTATACCTATACCATCTATATAATAGACGTATATGTTGAGAGAGGTCGTGGATTAATGAATGAGTCAAAAAGAGTATCTAAAAAAGAATCTAAAAAAGAAAATACAAATTCGGAGTCGAATAATGAGACTACCGCTGACAATACAGCTGCTGATAGTACCGCATATAGTGAAAAGCCAATCTTTGTAAAAAGAGACCATGCGAAATGGCGTCAAACATGGGAACAAGGTAAAGTATATTTCTTTGTTATTGCCTTCAGTCTTATATTTTATTTTGCACTTCTAAGGCTGGACAGTCTATCCGGCTTAGTTTCTAAACTAAGTGGTATACTGATGCCTTTTTCCATTGGTATCGTATTTGCCTATTTGCTGACACCTATGGTTAAATTTTTTGAAAAACCTATTAATAAATTCCTCTCTTCTAAACTAAAATCAGAAAAGAGAATCTTTAAATGGTCAAGGTCACTTAGCATAACCGCTTCGCTGCTAATAGTTTTTGCAGTTTTAACTACCTTATTAAACATGGTAATACCTGAGTTGTTTATTAGTATTCGAGGTTTGATTTTATCTGTTCCGAATGGGATTAACAATCTACTGAAAATTATTAATAATTATGATTTTGGAGATACCACAACAGGAAATATATTAAGAAATGCACTTACAGAAGGTGCAACAGCTATCCAAAATTGGATAAGTACTGATTTGCTGGCACAAATCAATGTAATAATGGGAAGTTTAACAGAAGGGATTTACTTTGCACTCAATACTATTTTCAATGTACTAATTGGTCTAATCATTTCTATTTACTTATTATTTAGCAAGGAGAAGTTTTTGGCTCAGGCAAAGAAAACATTATACGCCTTTGTTAAGCCCGACCTCGCCTATAAAACTCTGCACATTACAAGTAAAAGTAATGAAATCTTCGGTGGGTTTATTTCCGGTAAGATACTTGACTCTTTAATAGTCGGTATCATTTGCTTTATCGTAATGTCGATATTTAATATGCCATATACGATGCTAGTTAGTGTGATTATTGGGTTTACAAATATTATACCTTTCTTTGGTCCTTTTATCGGTGCTGTTCCAAGTGCACTGCTAATTCTTATTGAGGATCCTCGTATGGCTCTTTATTTCATTATATTTGTGATAATATTGCAGCAGATTGATGGAAATATCATAGGGCCTAAGATTCTGGGGAACTCAACCGGGCTGCCTGCATTTTGGGTTATATTTGCTATTTTAATTGGTGGTGGAATGTTTGGTTTTATTGGAATGATAATGGGGGTTCCTACATTCTCAGTTATTTACTATATCATTCAAACCATTATCAATCAGCAACTGGATAAAAAAGATTTGCCTTCACATTCGCAGTTCTATAACCGGGATAGTTATATATCCAGTGAAGGAGATTATAAAAAGCCGGACGAAAATGATAAATAATCTGCATATTTAAGAAAGAGGAGCGTCCCATCATAAATGATGAATACACTCCTCTTTCTTGATTTACTTCTTACTTGATCTACTTCTTACTGGAACTTAACTGCTGTACCATATACAAGTATCTCTGCTGCTCCGGCCATAACTGCTGATGATGTGTATCTTACATTAATAACACCATCTGCACCCATTTGTGCAGCTTGTTGTACCATTCTATCCGTAGCAATGCCTCTTGCTTCTTCCATCATCTTTGTATAGGCTTGTAATTCTCCACCTATGATTGTTTTAAAACTCGAGCCAATATCTTTCCCGATATTCTTTGACTGAATCGTGCTCCCCTGTACCATGCCTACTGTAAATAACTCTTTTCCTGTAATAAAATCCGTTGTAACTACTACCATTAATTCTTCCTCCTCATTCTCCTCGTTGATATTTAGTTCATTATCATTTTCTTTAACTCATCCCTAATAACTTTATTTTACCACATTAATTGCATATGTCAAAAACTCTTGTACACTAAGCATTTTTACAATTTGACATTGTCTGATATACTTTCTATACTATGTGTAAATGCATTATCATATACAGACAATTATGGGGAATTGTCTTCTTTTTGGGAGGTTTTGAAGTGAAAAAGGAAATTTATGAAACATATCTACAGATTCTAAAGGATGAGTTAGTTCCGGCACTAGGCTGTACTGAGCCTATAGCTATTGCATTTGCAACAGCTAAGGCGGCATCTCTACTCGGTAAGCGTCCTGACAGAATTGAAATGTTATGTAGTGGAAATATTATTAAAAATGTACAAGGTGTAACCGTTCCCAACTCAGGTGGACTTAAGGGAATAGAGGCTGCTGCCATATTAGGTGCTATCGGAGGAGATGCCACAAAAGAGTTAAAGGTCCTGGAATTTATAAGTGATGAAGCCAAAGAAGAGACTGCTTCCTTGCTAAACACAGGGTTTTGTACTAGTTTACTCGCTAAAGGCGTCGAGAACCTCTACATCTCTACTAAGATGTATGCCGGCGAACACAGTGTAGAACTTGAAATACAACATTTACATACTAATATTACCAAAGTCATTGTAGATGGAAAAGAAATTATTAATAGGCCTTGTGGAATTGATGACTCCGAAGAGGATGCTGATAAGGATTTACTCAATGTAAAGGATATTCTCGAATTTGCTAATGTAGTTGATATAGATGAAGTTAGAGAGATCCTTGATAAACAAATCAGTTTAAATACTGCCATCTCAGATGCCGGTCTTTCCGGAAACTGGGGCGCATGCATAGGCAAAACCATAATGAAAATGGACGGGGATAACGTTATCGCAAGAGCTAAAGCAAGAGCCGCTGCCGGCTCGGATGCGCGTATGAACGGATGCCCTCTTCCGGTTGTAATTGTTTCAGGGAGTGGTAATCAAGGTGTCACAGCTTCTATGCCGGTGATAGAGTTTGCCGAAGAATTAAAAGTAGATGAGGAAACCATGTATCGCGCCCTAATTATAAGCAATCTCGTTGCACTTCATCAGAAAAAGTATATAGGACGTTTATCTGCATTTTGTGGCGCAGTATGTGCTGCTTGTGGCCGTGGTGCTGCTATTACTTATCTATATGGCGGTGACTACGAAGCTATCGGACGCACTATCGTAAATACTATAGCAAATGTAGGTGGTATAGTGTGTGATGGAGCCAAATCATCTTGCGCTGCCAAAATAGCCTCATCAGTAGATGCCGCAATACTTGCTCACAACATGAGCATGGACGGTATTGTATTTGAAGATGGAGAAGGTCTCGTCCAAGATGATGTAGAACAGACTATAAGAAATATTGGACAGGTGGGACGTATAGGAATGCATCCAACCGACATTGAAATTTTAAATATCATGCTAAATATGCAGAAATAGTCACTATGGTTTTTCAAAAATGACTGAAAATGACATCCCGGTATCCAGTTGCTCCGCATAGATATCCCCATTCATATTTCGCATGATTTCCTTGCAGATATATAATCCCAAACCGCTCCCTTGTTTCCCTGCTGCATTACTTCCTCGGTAAAAGCTTTCAAATAAATGCAGCTTTTCATTATCTTTGACAATCTCTCCTGAGTTTATTACCTTTATTATCTGAACATTTCCTTCGGTGTGAAATATCATATCGATTTTATATCCATCTCCGTATTTAAGAGCATTCTCTATAACATTTTCCAAAACCTCTCGGCTTCTGTCAATATCTCCACTTAATAGACAATCTTGGTAGTTTCCCAGTTTATGAGTAATGTTTCTACTTTCAAATATCTCGTTATAAACCCCTGTAATTTCAGACACCAATTCAGAGAGATAAAACTCACCTTTTTTAACTTCTATATCTAAAATATCTTCACGGGAATGTTTCATAATGTCTTCTATATAACCTTCTATTTCAATCGTTTTAGTGTTAATCTGCTTTGCTGCATTTAGATTTTGCTCCTTGGTACTATATGCTTCCTTTTCTATCGCTTGTGCGTAAAGCTTAATTGTGTTCAAAGGGGTTTTTATGTCATGAGAAAGCGAAAGAAGCAGCTGCTTTTTTTCTTTAATAAGTTCAAGCTCCTTTTTCTTTGAAGTAGCAATTGTATCACGCAGCATACCAACTCCCCATATGAAGTTTCCCCAATATTTACTTTTTTCTTCTTGTACTTGCCCCTGAAAATGTCCTTTTGATAATTCAAAAGAGATTTTACTCATTCGATGAAATGGGTTAATAATCTTTCTCTTAACATATATTAGAACTGCCACCGTTATAAGAAGTAAAAATATGAAGGCTAATATTGTGACTAATATTGTTCTTAAAAATAAATTGTTGTTATCATCATAACTAAATCGGAGTACTCCCTCGTTTTCTCCCCAATACTTATAAAGCACATTTGTATTGGATTCATCATAAAAATCACTAACTACCTCTGAATCTGTTTCACTTTTGGGAAGAAAACTAACATCCGTTATCGTATAATATGAATCCAAAGAAAGCTTATCTAAGTCTTCACTATTAGATAAGCTATTATATATTCTATTTACTTCGACCATGTAATAACGTGTTGTGTTATCTCGTTCATGGTATAAAAAAATAACTACTGCAAGCATGATAGCCAAGTATATGGCAATGACGATGGCAATAGTTCTGTTAAATCTCTTCATAGCGATAGCCGACTCCCCAAATTGTATGTATGCGTTTCGGTTTGCGTGGATTTTGCTCTATTTTTTCTCTTAACATATTGATATGCACAGTTAGTGTTTGGTTTTCACTAAAACTTCCCACACCCCATATTTCATTAAATATATATTCCTTATGCAAAGTCTTTCCCTTATTTAGAATAAATAGATTCAAAAGTTCTTGTTCCTTTATGTTAAGCGATATCTCCTTATCATTAATAACTAAAGTTCTTTTATCGTTATCAAGTATTAGGTCGCCAGAAACTAAATAGTTCCTCTTTTCTTTGCTATTTATTCTAGCCATTTGAGCATTTACCTTTGCTACTAATATATCTGAATCTATAGGCTTTTCTATGAAATCATCAGCACCTAATCGATAGCCTGTAAGTTGATCATCGCGCTCGGAAATAGCACTAATTATAAGAATAGGCATAGCATTTTTCTCACGAACTTTTGTACAAACGGTAAACCCGTCAATTTCGCCCGCAAGCATAATATCAAGTATTAGTATTTGAACCTCATTCTCGTCTAAATACCGGAGTGCTTCTTCTCCGGTCCTTACATGTTTCACCCGGTATTTTTCTTTTTCCAAGAACATAACTAAAAGTTGCGCTAATTCCCTATTGTCTTCAACTAATAAAATATCCATTCTACCAACCCATCTTTAAAAGCCAATCGCTAAGACTCTTCTCTCTTCCTCTTTCAGCATCTGTTTTTTTATACTTTCCAAGCACATATTCATCACGTATGGTTCCGTCCTCAATATACAGAACCCTTTCGCACCTTGAGGCGACATTTGTATCATGAGTAACTATGAGAATACTCGTTCCATCTTCATTTACCTTATTAAGTTCATCCATTACACCTTCCGAATTCTGTCTATTCAGTGCTCCGGTAGGCTCATCGGCAAAGATTATCTTTGGATTATTGATTAGACTCCTACAAATACACGCTCTTTGTAGTTGCCCTCCCGACACTTCAGTAATCTCATGGTCACTAATATCACTGATATCAAGCTTCTTCATAAGTTTATTAGCTCTTTCATTTATTTGAACTCTTCCCTCTGCAGTCTGGCCTTCTTTCGACTCATACGCAGGTATAATTATATTGTCATAAACAGAAAGATTTTTTAGCATATACATCTGTTGGAAAACAAATCCCATTTTCTCAAGGCGAAAGCTACTCATTTCCTTTCGATCAAATTTCGTTATCTCTTCCTTATCAAATATAACACTACCGGTTGTAGCGCTATCCATTCCGCTAATAGTATACAATAATGTTGTCTTCCCTGAGCCTGATGGCCCCATTATCCCTACCATTTCACCCTGTTTCAGAGATAATCTGATGTTTCTAAGAACATTATTTTGTATCTTATTAACTATATAAGTTTTACACAAGTCTCTTACTTTTAATACTTCCAAGGCTCTGCCTCCGTTTATTCAATATTATTTAAATCACTAATTCTGACTTTTTTAATTTCTCTTGTAGTAAATGTTGTTATTGCTATTATACAGATTAGCAATATGCCCGGATATATAATGTATGATCTAATCGGATCAGCTTGTACAGTTATCTCAGCTCCCATTATACCATAGATTGGCCTAAGAAGTAATCTGTTGCTAAAAAATGAAACCGGCACAGATATAATTGCTGCAACAACAGCGGTTATTACCATGCGTGATATCTGCCATCCTCTTATATGTCTCAGAGAAATTCCCATGCTTATCATCATTGCAATCTCGCCTTTTTCACGTACAATAAATAACTTTTCCATCAGAGCAGTAATTAATATAATAATAATACATAAAATAGCAGTCATTGGAACAACTAGATCGCTTAAAATATCCATAATACTTCCTACATTTTCATTTATAACCTCGCGTGATGTTAGAAACTTGTATTCAGGAAATTGTTCTTCTAATTTCTCTATTAGTTTTTCTTCAGTCAAATCATTATCCATCTGAATCTCTACATACCAGTTATCAACTGACATAGAACCATTCAAATCTATTTTCTGATTCATTCGTGCACTCTGTCCCAATTGCATATAATCTGAATATACCCCGGTAATAATCATTTTATCTTTAATATCTCCTATAGATACTATGACACTATCACCGACACTCCAGCCATTGTCATTAAGAATTTTTTCAGAAACAGCAATTTCATCTTCCTCAACAGGTGCAGTGCCTATTGAGTATTCTCGATATTCTTCAAAGTTTCCGATGGGTTGAATAGTTAATATTCCACCAACTCGATTTGAATCCATTCCTTCAATTGATACAGCATAAAAAACACCTGATGATATAGAAACATTTTCGTATCCCTCATCTTCGAGTTCGCTCTTAAGTCTATCCATTCCTGATTCTATATTTTCACTACTACTGTCCTCTCCTTCTTTTAAAATATCAGTCGCTTCAATACATACACTAGCATCCGGATTTATGCTTAACTTAGCCACCATCTCAGAGCCACTCATTGTATGAACCATATTGAGAGGTATAGTAATTAGGATAATGCTTATACAAAAAGTAAACAGCAGCACTAAATGTCTCTTACTATTTGTTAAAATATCATTTATGCCGAGAAACATGTATACCGGCATTTTCTTTCTTTTATGCAGTCTAATAGGGCTTTTCTTAGTAAATCTTTCCCCTGTACTACCATCCTTTATTGCTGAAATCGCCGACATTTTTTCAAGTTTTCTCGTACAAAAAAAGCAAAATCCCATTACCATTATAACTAGCAAAACGGTGCATAATACATTTACATAAAAGTATGCATTTCCTGATTCTAATATAATATTGGTGCTAACGCTATCAACCATAAATAGACTTACAGGTATACTAAGAATCAAGCCTGCACTTGCACCTGTTATGACAATCACAAAGTACTTAATCAAATACAGCTTCCTGATAGAGAAGTCTTTAAATCCTATTGCTTTTAATATTCCTATTGTTCTGTATTCTTCTTCCAATGTAAAAACCAACGTGAATCTAAGAACAAAAAGCGCAATCAATATCATACATACACCAAACGCAATAAGAAGTGCAGCTAGAAACGTATCGAAAATATATGCAAGCTTATACATAGATTTGGAAATGTTACTGGCTATTTGAAAGTCTTTTGTTGCAATCGCTCTGTTAAATGCGGCGGTATCCTTTGTTTCAATGCAATGTGCTCCTATTCCATCTCCTGTTGACATCTCTGCAAAATCTTCATCCGAAACCAAAAATCTTGTCATTCCTAACATTTCACTACCGGATATTGCATCTTTAATGCGCGCTCCTATAGTAAATTTTTTCGTAGTATTTCCTGTTCTGATTGTGATTTCGTCTTGACTATTTAAATCATATTTATCCATAAACAGCGTTGATAAAGCTATTTCTCCTATTTCCAACTCATATGTATTGCCATTATCATCATAGGTCTTTAAGTAATCTCCATCATTATGCTTCCCGAGATAAATGGTCTGTCCCGAGTCAATTGTCTGTGTATCTCCATTCTCTTTATTAATTACTACATTCTTAGCATCAAGTACATCCAAATATAAGTATTCGTGTTTACTAACAAGTTCACTTTCGCTATCAAGCCACTCTTCTATCTCATTCTTTTCTTCAATATCTAAGGTATATAAGTTGACATCCGGTATTTTTGCGTACGAAAAATAGAAATCCGTGCCTGACATAACAACAAGAATATTATTGATACTGCTTGTCAAAAATACAGTAGCAAGCATTACAAATATAAGAAGGATTATATTCACACTTTTCCTTCTGTTTAAGTCTTTATTCAGTAATCTAAAAAGCATTATGTTGTTACCTTTCCCCGTACTTTATATTTTCAGTATATCGGGTATTTATTAAAAAATCCTTAAACAGACAAATCTTGGTATTGACTTCACTTATTATAAGTCTTATAATATGTACTATATTTACATGAGGAGGACAGTGATATGGGTAATTCAACTTTACAATTAAGAGTGGATAATCGAAATCTGATTCTTCAATATGTTAAAGCTCATAATGGTGTTACCAAAAGCGAAGTCTCAAATAAAACCAAGCTAAGCCAGGGAACAGTTAATACTATATTGAATCAGTTAAAAGAAGAGTCTTTGGTATGTGAAACAAGTGACACAAGTATTTCAGGTGGACGTCCTGCAAGTAAGTTCGTGCTCAATGCTGATTATTGTCATGTATGTTGTCTCTACCTTGAAGAAAAGGCTAGTGATGAGGCCTTAATTCATTATCAAATTTTAAATCTCATTGGCAAATCTCCTCTTGCAGAAGAAATTAGAATTAAAAATATAACACCCGCTAAATTAATTGATTTTATCTCAATGCTCAAAAAGCGTGACGAGAAGATTCATGCTGTTAGTATTGGAATTCCCGGAATCGTTGATAATCAAGGGAATCTCAGCCATTGTGACTTCTCAGCTTTTACTGAAATATCATTAGCTAAGTTTGTTCATGACTCTCTAGCCATTGATGTCCGGGTTGAAAATGATGTTACACTTATGGCTAAAGGTGTGGCAAACATGGATAATCTGTCTAGCAAAACTGCTGCCATTTTGTATTTTCCAAAATCCAGCCCTCTTGGAGTAGGTTTAATCTGCGATGGGCGTATTATACGAGGTTCAACCGGTTTTGCAGGCGAACTAAGTTTCTTGCCACCGGGATTTAGGAATTTGGAAGAACCCACATCAGCTGATGAAATTGCATACATGATTAATGTATTGACATGTGTACTAAATCCGGAAGAAATAGTGTTGACCGGTGAAAGAATTGCGAATATTTCTCTTACAGAATTAGAGAATATTTGTTTAAAAAGCATTCCTCTTAAACATCTGCCAACTCTAAAATATAAAAGCGATATAACTGAATACTATTACCGAGGTTTATGGGAACTTATTGAAGAAAATTACTTGATACGATTAGGAGAAGGATAAAATGCTTACATTACTGCTTATTGTTATATACATTACTTTTATTAGTCTTGGCCTTCCTGACTCGCTATTTGGCTCAGCATGGTCAACTATTAGAATGGATTTTGGTATTGGCCTATCAATGGCAAGCCCGATTACAATGACTATTAGTTTTTGTACGGTAATCAGTAGCCTAAGCTACGACTTTCTCGTAAAAAAATTTAAGACACAGTATATAACTACTGTGTCGGTTCTATTTACTGCACTTGCTCTATTTGGCTTTTCTTTAGTTGGTCACTATGCCTTCTTTATAGTACTTGCCATACCACTAGGGCTAGGCGCCGGTGCTGTCGATACGGGTCTAAATAACTATGTGGCCGTTCATTTCAAGCCTCATCATATGGGTTGGTTACATGGCTTCTGGGGACTAGGTGCTCTCCTTGGACCCATGCTGATGTCTATTTTTCTAGGCAATGACGGTGGGTGGAGAACAGGGTATAAACTTATAGGAATCATTCAATTTACACTAGTTGCGGTTCTAATTATTAGCCTGCCTCTATGGAAACATGCTAAGCCGAACTCAGCGTATGTAGCCAAGGAGGAGCCGACATTTAAAGGTCCGGTCATCCGTACTCCCGGGCTCATATTTGCCATGCTTATATTTCTCTTTTACTGTGGTGTTGAGCAAAGTTTTGGGGTTTGGGCAGCAAGTTATTTTACAGAAGTACGTGGATTAAGTGCTTCGGTTGCCGCCAGATGGAGTTCATTTTATTTTATCGGCCTAACTATTGGAAGATTTGCCACCGGCTTTCTTACCTTTAAATTTACAAATATTAAATTGATACGTTTTGGTGTCATTTCTATGTTAACAGGTGCCTTACTCTTCATAATACCGGGGCCTAACATCCTCTCGTTGCTTGGTCTTATCGTAACAGGTGTGGGAAGTGCTCCAATATTCCCTAGTATGATTCACGAGACACCTGCAAGATTTGGTGTAGCTATGTCACAGAAAATCATGGGAATCCAGATGGCCTCCTCATATGTCGGCGTGGTTCTAATACCACCAATAGTAGGTGCTGTCGCTGATTTAACAATTGGCATTGTTGTACTTCCGATATTTATTATGATTTTTTCCATACTGCTATTCATATGTAATCAGGCACTTAATTCCGTGAAAGCTTCTTGATATCTCATGGCATAGCTTAGATATCAAGACTCTAACACTGCTCTGCTATTTTATATATCAATTTCTCTGTATCTTCCCATCCGATACACGGGTCGGTAATTGATTGTCCATATGTAAGATTACTTGTAATACTCTGCGAGCCTTCTACCAAGTAGCTTTCTATCATAATGCCCTTTATCATCTTTTTTAAATCAGAATTATAGTTTCTGCTGTGTAGAACTTCACTCGATATTCTTATCTGCTCTTTAAACTGTTTATTTGAATTAGAATGGTTGGCGTCTATAATAGCGGCCGGATTCTTGTATTCATCATCTGAATACATATTGAATAATCTCATTAAATCCTCGTAATGATAGTTAGGTATGTTTGTCCCGTATTTATCCACTGCACCTCTTAATATTACATGTGCAAGATCATTTCCGTCAGTGATTACATCATGACCTCTGTAAATAAATGAGTGTGAGTGTTGTGCTGCAGTAACAGAATTAAGCATAACCGAAAAATCACCACTCGTCGGATTCTTCATTCCAACAGGTATGTCTATACCACTTGCAACAAGTCTATGTTGTTGATTCTCAACCGATCTTGCTCCTACTGCTTCATAGCATAGGACATCGTCCAAGTAGCTTCTGTTTTCTGGATATAGCATTTCATCAGATGCAGGAAGCCCACTTTCCGAGAGAGCCCTTAAATGCATTTTTCTAATAGCAATAATCCCTTCATATAAATCCGGAGCTTCTGCCGGATCCGGTTGATGAAGCATACCTTTATAGCCTGCTCCTGTTGTCCTTGGCTTATTAGTATATATGCGAGGAATTATAATTAGTTTTTCGGAAACTTTTTCATTTACTTTCGCAAGTCTACTTACATATTCACATACGGAATCTTCATTATCTGCTGAACAAGGACCAATAACTAGGATAAACTTATCTGAAACTCCTGTAAATACATCTCGAACATCTTCATTTTTATGTTTCATTATGAGCTTTGCTTCTGTCGATAGTGGATACTCTTCTTTAAGTCTTGATGGTTTTGGTAACTCTTTGTTAATTGTAATGCTCATTCTCTTCACCCATTTTCTTTTTTGTCTGTTCGTATTGTAGCACATCTAACTTGTATTATCCATATCATAAAACCGATTAATAGTCCTATAATAGAAGGAATGACCCATCCCATTCCCATCCGAGCAAGTGGTACTTTATTGTAGATATCTATTAGACCGCTAAAAATATTAAGTTCTTGAAAGTTATGAGGTGCTGACTTCAAAGCATCACCAATACTAAATACGGTTGTGATGCTGATAGTCGTTACTAAAATGATTTTACTATTTTTTAATTTTTTAAATAACAATGTAAATAAAATCAATACAATTGCCAAAGGATATAAAAACATAAGTACCGGTAGTGATAATGAAATAATTTGTGTAAGACCGACATTTGCTATTATTCCTCCGATAACCGTAAAAATAACTACATACGTCTTATATGAAAAAGTCTTTGGAAACATTGAAACAAATGCTTCAGCGCAGGAAGTCGTCAGACCTATTGCAGTTTTCAGACATGCTACTGTAACAAGTATAGCCAGTAGGATTCTCCCGAAGTGTCCAAAGTAATAATCAGCAATCTGTGCCAGCGCAATACCACCATTGGCTGAGAGCTCAAGCTTTCCTAAACTAGTCGCACCTATATATGAAAGGCACGCATATATAATGACCATCAGGGCAGCACTGACCGCTCCTGCCTTAGCAGTATTTTTTGCTATTTCTCCGGGTTCCTTAACTCCCATGTCTTTTAAACTCTTAACTACTAATACACCAAAAGCAAGTGATGCAAGAGCATCCATAGTATTATATCCTTCGATAAAACCGGTTGAAAATGTGTTGTTAACATACCCTTTGGCAACTTGTGCATTGGATATACTTCCCATAGGATTTAAAAATGCTGCAGCTATCAGCACACCCAGTAGAATCAAAAAAACCGGATTTAGCACTTTTCCTATCCATATTACTAATTTTCCCGGTTTCAGTGAAAAGAAAAGCGCTATCGTAAAGAAGATAATTGTAAATATTAGTAATCCTAAGCGATTGTATTCTTCGGGTACATATAATGATAATCCTATTTCATATGAGACTGTTCCGGTTCTTGGAAAAGCGAAGAACGGACCTATAGTAAGGTAAAGTAGCGTAGTGAAGAAGTACCCCCACTTCTTCCCTACACTGCTTGACAAACCAAGTAACCCGGACTTTTCTGATATTCCAATAGCCAAAACTCCCAAAAAAGGGAGCCCCGTAGCTGTTATTATAAACCCTATAGTCGCAGGCAGCATTAGTGATCCTGCTTCTTGACCCATATGAATAGGAAATATTAAATTCCCCGCTCCAAAAAACATTCCAAAAAGCATGGATCCTACAAAAAAGTATTCTTTGAAGGATAATTTTGTATTCATCTATATTGACCTCCCCTCAAGGCTCCTATTTACTTCTAATTTGTAATAATATGCAAGACAATATGATTATTCCCCCTATGAACGCGCTAACACCCATAGTTTCCCCCAGTATTAAAAAAGAGGCTCCGGCTGTTAGGATTGGCTGCGTACATTGAAGCATTGCGACAGTACTTGATTTTAGTTTAACCAATGCTTTATTTTGAAAAAAGTATGCAAGGCATGTGCAAAATATAGCCAGATAGATTATAACCATCCATGCACTAGGTTCAACATTGCTTACCACGGTAAAATCATCAAAAACTAAGACACAAACAATGCTTAAAATCGCCGTCATACCACTTTGCATTGAAGAAACTACTATTGGATCAGATTTGCGAACACTTTTTTCTCCATAGACAAGTGATGCCGCTAAAAACATAGCCATAAATAAGCTGATTATATCTCCATTATTTATATTTATTTTTTCACCATTATAATGAAGCAAAAAGACCCCTATTAGGACAAGCAACTGTATTGGTAATTGCCTTTTGTTATATTTCCTTTTTAATATCGGTACTGAAAGAATAGGCGCAATAATAACCGAAAGGCTCATCATAAATCCCACATTAGTTGCGCTCGTAAGGCTAAGAGCCACATTACATGATATATACGCGAGTGCCATACATATAGAGGGCATAAAAAATTCCCTGAACTTTATTTCTTTAATATGTGTAATAATCCTTTTGCCAAAAAAAAGCATGAAAATAAAAAAAGCTAATGTAAATCTAATAGCCAATAAGATAAAGGGGGTTGTGCTTTCATATGCAACTTTAGTTAGTGGGTTTCCAAAACCATATACCAGACTCTGAAGAAGTATTAGTCCGGCATATTTTTTTTGATTATTGTTCGATTCATTCATAGCATCATAGTACCATAAATGTAAAAAAAAGAGTAACTTTTCGGTTAATAGAATAGTTGATAGGCCAAGAGCCTCTACTATAAACAGTAAAGGCTCTCATCACTAATCATTGGGGGAGCATTCCCTCATATCAAACGAGGGGTATGCGATAAGCTAGTTAATAAATAACTTTATTAACGAAAGTAATTATAACCCAAGAAAAATTCGCAAACTACACCCAATAGGTCATACTTTACTCAGCTATATTTTTATTAAATGTAAATATTAATTTTTATAAAATAAAATACATTTTTATCACAAATATATTATTTTTTGCTATAATCGTATAAACAACAAATCAAACACAAAAGGGATGTGGAACAATGAACAACTTAATACAGCAAGCAGAACACTTAACCAAGGCATTTCATGATACTTATTGGTTATATAGAGACAAGGATGCCGTTCTGGACTTCATGGATGAAGATATTGCAATGCTAGGCTTAGGTATGGTACATTCGCTTCGGGGAAAAGCGAATGTGGCTAATCAACTGGCTAAGAACTTTGCATTATATCCTAGGGCCTTTTTACTTTCAAACGAGGAGACAAACATTACATATGTTTCCGATACCATTTACTTTGTAGAGGAATTTTTTAACATCACTGTCGATGATGATAGTCATGATGGTGTATTTGCTAACGTTTCGTCCAGTATATATTGGGAACAAATCGGTGACACTTTTAAAATTAAACGAATACATATGTCCTCTGTAGATGAAATAATAGGTATTGATTTTCTTATGGAAAACATACCCGGAGGTGTGGTCTGCTTTAGTGATGATAAAGAAATGACCATGCTAAATTATAATGATGAATTCTTAAGGATTTCAGGATACACTAAAAAAGAACTGGAAGAAGAATATAATAATAGTTATGCTCTCTTAATTCATAGCGAAGATATTGAAATGGTTCAAGAATTGTTTTCCATCCAGAAAAAGATTGGTAACAAGGTGCGGCTTGATTACCGTTTAATCGGTAAAAGTGGTGCAAAACATACAATAATTAATATTATGGAATATGGTCAGGTTGTACTTCATGATGGTAAACGTCGTATTTATTCCATTTTAATTGATGTTACGGAAACGCAAGTTTTGATAAGTAAACTAAATGATGTAGCTAAGATGAACGAGACAATTGTAGAGTTATCCAGTGACATTGTATTTCAATGGAATCCCATGGAAAATGAAATTTCATTTTCCGAAAATTGGATAGATAAATTCGGTTATTCACCATATACTAAAAACATTTACGAAACCATTATTGACAAGAAACTTGTATATGCAGATGATATTGATGCTCTTAAATTATTTATGCAGCAGCTGTTACATAAAGGAACCAGTCTAACGACAGAGCTTCGCATATACAGGGCTGACAACACTTATATTTGGTGCAGGCTCAAAGCCTCAATGCAGGTTGATGATTCGGGCAACATAACCGAATGTGTAGGTGTAATCGTAGATATAGATGATGCAAAAGCAGAAGCTGACACACTCAGAAGACAAGCTGAATCCGATGCACTTACCGGCTTATATAATAAATCAACTACTGAACGACTAAGTAGAGTATATCTAAGGTCTCTTGACGATCATTCAAAATGTGCCTTTATAATTGTGGATCTGGATAACTTTAAGTCAGTAAATGACGTATATGGACACCCAAGAGGTGATATGCTGCTTTCGGATTTTGCTAAAGAATTGATGCGTATATTTAGAAAAGAAGATATCATCGGTAGATTGGGCGGTGATGAATTTGGAATTTTAATGAAAGATATTCCAAATGTAGAAATTGTTAAATCTAAGGCCGACGAGATTTTAAATGCTATTAATAAAATCTCAGAAAAGAATAATTACGAAGTTTCCGGAAGTATAGGTATCGCCTGTAGCTCGTCATGCGACAATTCATACTCTCGCCTATATCATAATGCAGATTTATCATTATATTATGTGAAAACTCGTGGGAAAAATGACTATTTTGTTTTTGATGAAGAGTGCCTTGATGAAGAAGCCCTATTAGAAGAACGTAAAGTAATTCCAAAAAGAGAAGACCCGGATGCCTTGGTCCACTTTGTTTAGGAAGCAAGGATTCACCACAAAGTATCCTACCGGTACTATGTAATCGCAGCTACAGCCGAGAGTCACATTTGACCGTGAGTCTCGGCTGTAGTTTGTTTTACTAAAAATATACTTCCATAAATTTCCTTATATTATCATAATTATCAGTATGTCCGGTTACACACAAATATGCCGGCTCATATTGGTATAGTCCGACATCAGCTAAATGTGAACTATTCGGTATACTCAACATAGTGCCTTCTATATAATCCTCGTATTTCTCATAATCATCACCTAATACTTCTTCCCAATCTGCAAATGCCCCTTGTTCTTTGTATCGGTTATAAACTGATTCATTGCATATAATTAAATCATTTTCACCTACATCAGATAAAGTAATCAGCAGTTTTGCATCGTTTCCTTGCACCTCACTATCAGATGATGTCGATAAATCAATGTTGACCATTTCATTCTTTTCACCGGTTCCTATTTTTTCCAAGATTTTATCCGCTTCTATTTCGTCTATTCCTGTCTCCATCCGGTTTGCATCTATAACAGCAAGCGATAACAGTATATCTTTATTCTTATTTTGTACTACACTAAATATGATACTAATAAGCATGATTACAGCTGCTATGATTACTAATACAAACTTGTAATATTCCCAGAGATACCCTAGCTTATCTTTAAAGCCCATCTGTCTTAGTCTTTGTTTTTGAAGCTCTCTTCGTTCCTTGTTAGTTAGGTCCGACTCGTACTTTTGATTTATATTTTCTTCTGCCATGACTATTCTCCTAAACTCATTTTTAGTATCTATACTTTGTATTCTAACATATCTTACTACCAATATCGTAAAACTTCTGCCTAGAAAGGATAAAAGTTGATGCTTTTAATATTCCTGCATGTTAGAATTAATATATGTATCGATATAATTAGAAAATATTACACAAAATGGAGAATACAGTTTATGAAAATCGGATTTGGCAACGAAAAGTACCTTGACATGCAGTCATCACATATTAAAGAAAGGATAAATAAGTTTGGTGGTAAACTATATCTTGAATTTGGCGGTAAACTATTTGATGACTACCATGCTTCGAGAGTTCTTCCGGGATTCCTTCCCAATTCCAAACTACAAATGCTGCTTTCGCTTTCTGAGCAAGCGGAGATAGTTATAGCTATTAGTGCCTCAGATATTGAGAAAAATAAGATGAGAGGTGACCTGGGAATTACATACGACAATGATGTCCTACGTCTTATGAATGAATTTGAACATCATGGACTTTATGTCGGAAGTGTTGTAATGACTCAGTATTCAAATCAACAATCAGCAGATATATTCAAGAATCGTTTGACAAAACTTGGCATCAGAGTATACACACATTATATGATATCAGGCTATCCGAATAATATAACCACCATAGTTAGTGACGAAGGATATGGCAAAAATGAATATATTGAAACCAAACGACCCCTAGTTGTTGTAACCGCTCCCGGTCCCGGAAGTGGTAAGATGGCTACATGTTTATCTCAACTCTATCATGAACACAAAAGAGGAATTGAGGCGGGATATGCCAAATACGAAACCTTCCCAATATGGAATTTGCCGCTAAAGCATCCTGTTAATTTGGCTTACGAAGCAGCAACCGCTGATTTAAATGATGTAAACTTAATCGATCCTTTTCATCTTGACGCATATGGTGTTACTACTGTGAATTATAATCGTGATGTTGAGGTATTCCCTGTTTTAAATGCAATATTCGATCGCATTTATGGTGACAGCCCATACAAATCGCCTACTGACATGGGTGTAAATATGGCTGGAAACTGTATTTCTGACGACGAGATATGCAGAGACGCTTCTCGCCAAGAAATCATCCGCAGATATTATCAAGCTGTCGCCGGTATGATGGAGGGGACGCGTTCTGAGGATGAAGTATATAAAATCGAATTACTTATGAAACAGGAAAATCTCGAAAAGGAGCAACGCGCCACTGTTTTAACTTCTCTTGCAAAAGAAGAGGAAACCGGAGGCCCTGCTGCTGCTATTGAACTATCTGATGGAACCATGATAACGGGAAAGACCGGTGAACTGCTCGGTGCATGTGCTGCTGTATTGCTAAATTCTATTAAAGTATTAGCCGATATACCACATAAACACAAAATAATTTCCCCAAGTGCTATTGAGCCCATTCAACTTCTCAAAACACAATATCTTGGGAGTAAAAACCCTAGGCTGCATAGTGATGAAGTTCTGATTGCATTATCTGCAACAGCCGCTATAAATGTGGATGCTAAAGATGCCTTATCTATGCTTCCAAGACTAAGAGGTTGTCAACTGCATTCAACTGTATTATTATCTGATGTAGATAAGTCTACCTTTAGAAGACTTGGCATAGATGTGACCTGTGAACCAAAGACCGGAGCGTAATTAACATAGGTGTA
This sequence comes from Suipraeoptans sp., assembly GCA_047973235.1. GTDB lineage: Bacteria > Bacillota > Clostridia > Lachnospirales > Lachnospiraceae > Aequitasia. Next base: position 28,243 of record JBKEBP010000117.1, read on the forward strand.
TTTGAATTATAAGGAGGTTTTTTGACATGAGTAACAGAACATATGTCGCAATCGACCTAAAATCATTTTATGCTTCTGTTGAATGTATCGAGAGAGGTCTGGATCCGATGACTACAAATCTAGTCGTTGCAGATGCAAGCCGTACAACTAAAACTATTTGTCTGGCAGTTACCCCTTCGCTTAAATCCTATGGCATATCAGGGAGAGCTCGTCTGTTTGAAGTTGTGCGTGCCGTCAAGGATGCCAATGCAAAGCGCCAAAGATATGCTCCCGGATATAAATTCACGGGAGCATCTTTTGATGCTTCACGCATAAACTCATCACGTGAACTCGCAATCGACTATATTGTTGCCCCTCCGCAAATGTCACATTATATGAAGTGCAGCACGGAGATTTATAATATTTATTTGAAATATGTAGCACCTGAAGATATCCACGTATACTCTATCGATGAAGTCTTCATGGATATTACTGATTATCTGCATGCTGCTAATCTCTCACCTAGAGAATTCACTATGAAAGTTATCCTTGATGTGCTAAACACAACAGGCATTACCGCTACTGCCGGTATTGGAACCAACTTGTATTTGTGTAAAATAGCCATGGATATTGAAGCTAAACATATTCCTGCAGATGAAAATGGGGTACGAATTGCAGAACTGGATGAAATGTCATATCGGCATTTACTATGGTCACATCGTCCTCTCATTGATTTCTGGCGTGTTGGAAGGGGCTATTCAAAAAAGCTTGAAACCTATGGTATCTTTACCATGGGTGATGTGGCACGCTGCTCTATCGGTAAACCTGATGATTATTATAATGAAGACTTACTATACAAGTTATTTGGTGTAAATGCGGAATTGCTAATTGACCATGCTTGGGGCTATGAACCATGTACTATGGCTGAAATAAAGGCTTATAAACCGAGTACCAACAGTATTGGATCCGGGCAAGTACTAATGAGTCCATATCCCTTCGCTAAAGCAAGGCTAATTGTACGTGAAATGACTGATTTGTTAGTACTTGATCTGGTAGATAAAGGATTAGTTACTGACCAGCTCGTGCTGACGATTGGATATGATATTGAAAATCTGAGTAAGACCTCACAGAAGTCAAAATACAAAGGTGAAATAACGACAGACTATTATGGAAGAGCTGTTCCTAAACATGCTCATGGCACCACTAATCTATCCGGTCATACCTCTTCTACAAAATTGATTATGGATGCAGTTACTAAGCTCTTCGAACGTATTGTAGATCAGAATTTGTTTGTAAGGCGTGTTAACATAACTGCTAATAATGTCGTAGATGAAGTCTCCGCTTCAAAAGAGCCGGACATGGAACAGATGAACTTATTTACTGATTATGATTCTATAGAAGCTCAAAAAAAGGAAGAAGAGGCCGAACTCAAGCGTGAAAAGAAGCGGCAGCAGGCAGTTTTGGAAATATCAAAAAAATATGGTAAAAATGCTATTTTGAAGGGAATGAATCTGGAAGAAGGTGCAACAACCAAAGATAGAAATGACCAGATAGGAGGACACAAAGCATGAGTAAGGCTACGAACGATTCATATGACGATATAATAAACTTGCCTCATCACGTTTCTAATACTCATCCTAGAATGTCAATTGAAAACCGTGCCGCTCAATTTTCTCCATTTGCAGCGGTGGTAGGACATGACAGTGCTATTAAAGAAACTGCAAGACTCACTAGCAGACGTATAGAGTTGAGTGAAGGTGAAATAGCTAAAATAGACTCGGTGCTCCGGATAATATCAGAACGTGTTTCGACTCAACCTGATATAACCATTACATACTATCTTCCCGATGAAAAAAAATCCGGTGGAGCATATATCACTACCACCGGTAAAGTTAAAAAAGTTGATGAATATTCCCACACTCTTGTATTTATTGATGGTACAAACATCTTAATTAAAGACATCCTTGAAATAGAGCTTGTCTAATCGTATATGCAGGATCGGATTTCATTTTCGCTATATGGATCCCTATTTAAGCTCACATTTTTTCTAATATATATGTACAAACTGTTTCACAAACCAACGTCCATTCCAACTCACCGACATAGAAATTATCTTTCCTGTATAGTGTCCACAATTTAGGTAAGCCTTCATCTGCTTGAATTCCTTTCAAAGTCTCTTTCATTTCGGTTGAACTAAATCTTGTCTTCCGCTTAATACATGTTGCTAAAAAAGCTTCTGCCAGTAACGTTTCGGTTGTGTACGTCAAAAGTTCAATACTGCGTTCCTCAAACATAAGCTGATACTCATATCGAATCGCTGATGGAATAATCACTTCGTCTGTTGATATATCTATTTTTATCCTTTGCTTCAGTCTGTCAAGTTTAGCTTCCAACACCATACGGATTCCCGGATACTCAAAATCTGTCATAATTTTTGTTACTTTAGTAATTTCAAAACAGATTCTGTCTTCCACTGGAACTCTTATGATTTTTTCTACAATCTTTACAGCATCCTCTTCATTCAAAGATAATGCCCTTACGGTTGTATCAATATCCATTGTTGCCCTTGTATCAATCCCAATTATCGAAGCAACTAGCATGCCAAAACCTCCACATATTTCATCTCTTTTTAAGCACTGGATACCCCCACTTCTAAAGTGGTGGAAGGAATGTGCCTTCTCCTTTCAATTAATAATGATTTCCTAGTTTCTAAAGGTTTTAGCTTTTCGCAACTTATAGCTGCGTGTACCTTTTCTCCATCTAGTAACCTTATGTCAAAGTAGCCAGTGGCTCTACGCCCGTAAACAAAGCATTCTTGCTCTTCGTATAGCACTTTATCGAAGAGTTGAAATCCTTTAACATATTTAGGGGCTTGATTGCTTTTACGCACACCTTTTTTAGCATTT
>JBKEBP010000208.1:0-3775 GCA_047973235.1 Suipraeoptans sp.
AAAGACTTCTTATGGAAAGACATCTATCAGGGAAAGCTAGACGAGGTAAAGGAAAGCATCATGTTAAAGGCCCAAGAAAAAGGACGAAGGAAGACGATGAAGCTTTTGAGAGAGCGTTTAGGAAAATTCTATGGGAAAATAGTTTGTTTTGAAAAACCTATTAACAAATAATAAATGAAACACAATTAATTTGTAAACATACGTACTGTATTCTAGGACTATAAAAATAAAGGAGGTACCTAGAATGAATCCAGTAGTAGTTGTTGTAGCAGTTGTAGCAGTAGTGGCGGTAATTATAGGCTTGATTAAAAAGACAAAAGGGTAATTAGCAGCAAAATATGATTAATCTATGTTTTTCGATTAATTGACAAATCGGATGCAAAATTAGTTTGATATATTAAGAGAAAGTACGTATAGAAGCATCTTTACGGCGAGGCAACCTCTTACACATTAGAGGATCGATGAGATAGGGGGTATGGTATGGGACGTATTGTGAGAAGTAGAAAATTCATTTGGATAAACCTATTGCTTGCCTTGCCAATCTTTGTTGTATTATTACTCCACGTTTTTGCACCAGAGGAAGCCAATGTGATGGGCAGCGTGTCTACGGCCGTGTTTGGTGTGGCTGGACTGCTGATTGCCATTGATATCATTTTGGTTTCTTTGTGTGTCTATAAAAATATAACGGAGAGCATTCAGATTATCTCTTCACTTGTTAAGCGAAAAAAACTGATGTTTACCCGCGTTTCGATTTTGAAAGATGCATTTCTTGTGGTGGCGAAGTCGGTGTTCAGTGTGATTACACAATCTTTTTTTATGTTCGTAAATGCAATGTATAGCTGTGGTATGGGAATCGCCCGATATGTTGCCGTTACAATGCACTCTCAGGAGGGGAAAAAGCAAATAAGAAGCTACCGTTATGTTGGAATCATCATATCTACGTCAAGTATCTGTTATGTGTTGTATTCGATTCGATTTTTCTTTGGCGGTCAGACAGGTGTATATGATATGAATGTTGCACTCGTAATAGCCCTGTATACTTTCATTGAGTTTGGCATAAACATTCGAGAAGCGATTAAACTACGAAAAAGTAAGGAGTTGGAAGCAAAGGCACTCAGGGCTATCAGCTTTGCATCTACGCTGCTTTGCTTTGTTCTGACACAGACTGCTATCATGTCGTTCGCCGCCGATGGTGACAATAGCTTTACCAATGCAATTTCAGGTGTAGTATTTGGAGTGTTAGCGGCACTTGTCGGCTTATTTGTAATCATCGACAGTTTTTCTTATGAGATGATTTGAGGATTTCCATAACGAAACAGTAACAATATTGCAGCCGGCAAATAAGATACCCGTGAAATAGTACTGCATTCTACCATATAAAAAGCTTGATATCATATTTGGTAAATATGCACATTGAAAAAGAACGTATGTTCTGATATTATACTCTCATACATAGTTGGTATGGGGGTGTTTTTTTATGGAAAGTTTATACAATAGAATAGTATTTCACATAGATGTAAATAGTGCATTTCTATCATGGGAAGCGGCTTACCGTCTATACCATCTGGGCGGAAGACTGGATATTAGGAAGATACCATCTGCAATATCAGGAAATAAAGAGGCTAGGCATGGTATTATTTTGGCAAAAAGTATTCCGGCAAAGAAGTACGGAATCCAAACCGGAATGTCAATATCAGATGCTATAAAGAAGTGCCCGAATTTATACTGTGCACCTCCTAATTACGGGTTATATCAGAAGTGTTCAGAAGCTTTCATGTCAATACTAAAAGAGTATTCAGACACTGTAGAACAGTATAGCATAGATGAATCTTTTGTAGATATGTCAGGTTCATGGAAACTATTTGGACAAAGTCCATACGAAGTTGCAGTTAAATTAAAAGACAGAATCAACAATGAACTGGGGTTTACTGTCAATATAGGAATATCATCTAACAAATTGTTAGCAAAGATGGCAGGTGAACTTCACAAACCAGATAATGCTGAGACATTGTTTTTAAATGAAATCAAAGACAAACTCTGGCCACTACATGTAAGTGAACTTTTCTATGTGGGACGGGCAACGACGAAGAAGCTTCTGGCAATAGGGATATCAACTATTGGAGAACTGGCAAATGCGGATCCGCATATGTTAAAGTTGATGTTTGGCAAACACGGAGAGGTTATATGGGGATTTGCTAACGGAATCGATGCAGCTAAAATAGAAATATTTGTGCCAGAGCAAAAGGGATATGGCAACTCAACGACAATTGCCTTTGATGTTGTAGATGCAGAAACTGCTAAAAAGGTATTACTGGCATTATCTGAAACAGTGTCAAGGCGACTGCGGGCAGATGACGTAAAGGCAGAGGTAATAGCGGTTGGAGTAAAAAGCTATGATTTGAGTTACAAGAGTCATCAGATGGTTATACCGACATCGACAAATATTACTACAGAGATATATCATTATAGCTGTAGGTTGTTTGATGAATTGTGGGAAGGAGTTCCCATTAGGCATCTGGGAATTCACACAAGTCGAATTAAGGACGGCACGGATTTTAGACAGATGAATTTATTTGATACTTATGATTATGTAAAACTTGAGATGCTTGATAAAACGATAGATACTGTAAGAACGAGGTTTGGACTTGATCAAATTAAGCGAGCAACGTTTGTGGATAGTACTATAGATCATTTGAGTGGCGGCATATCAAGAGAGAAGCGAAGTGTAGACTATAAGAAGCAAATTATAGAATAAGAAGGAAGTGATTGTATGACTATGGACATGGGGATAGGAACGAATATCAACGACGCAGATGCCGGAGAAGTTAAAGGAAAACAAGACGAAATCGCATGTGGCGTATGGTTTACTGCAAGCGGGCGAACAATTCCAAAATGTGTAAAGTTTAAAGATAGAGACGGAGTGTATCATATTTTGAATCATATAAGTGTACTTGATGAAATGGAAACACATTACTGTGGCATACCAGCTATAACATATAAATGTGAAACAGTATATAATAATAGAAAGATAGAGTTTCATTTGTTATTCTATATAGAGAGAAAGCAATGGAAAATTCTATGGAAAAATATTAGGGAGTTTTGATATGTGTGGACGGTATTATGTAGATGATGAGACAGCAAAAGAAATAGAGCGAATGGTAAATAAGCTGGATAAACGGTTCGAAGTTAAAATAAAAACGGATATTTATCCAACGAATAGCGCGCCGATAATTATTTCGAATGATAAGAAAGAACTTGCACTATCCCACATGAACTGGGGGTTTAGTGTGACTGGTAATTCACTGGTTATTAATGCAAAAACAGAGACTATTACACTGAGGCCAATGTTTAGCGATAGCATAAAAGAACGCAGATGCTTAGTCCCAGCCAAAGGGTTCTATGAGTGGAATATGCAAAAAGAAAAGGCAAGCTTTGAAAGTGTAAGCGGGGGAACACTTCTGTTAGCCGGTGTGTATAAGCTTATAGAAAATAAGATATGCTTCGTTATAATTACGACAGAAGCAAATGACTCGGTTATTAACACACATGAGAGAATGCCACTTACTATTCCAATAGATAGCGTAAGTAAATGGCTTTTGGCAGATGATGAATATCAGACGCTGTTGAAACGTGTACCTGAGGAATTAACAAAAACGCAAGGATATGAACAGCAAAGTTTGTTTTGACAAACCTATTAACAAATAATAAATGAAACGAAATTAATTTGTTAATATACATAACGCAAATAAGAATACTTTTTGAGGATGTCGCTTGA
>JBKEBP010000234.1:0-1542 GCA_047973235.1 Suipraeoptans sp.
GAGACTTTAGCTCCTTATGCCCTGTTAGCAGGTATATACTTCTGTACTTCTTTGCTAACGATGTTTATAAGCAATACGGCAACTGCTGTACTATTTACCCCGATTGCATTGAAGGCGGCTCTTGGCATGGGAGTCAGCCCTTATCCGTTCTTGTTTGCAGTGGCGGTAGCTGCAAGTATGTGTTTTGCTTCTCCATTTTCGACACCTCCTAATGCGCTGGTAATGACGGCAGGACGGTATACCTTTATGGATTATATCAAAGTAGGATTGCCTTTGCAGTTAATAATGGGTATCGTAATGATACTGGCTCTGCCTTTGTTGTTTCCGTTTTAAGGTTCCAGTAGTCTCACAATCTGTTGAAGATAGTATGCATCTGTTTCATCAAAATGATTGAGGTGTTCGCTATCTATATCTAATACGGCAATCACTTCATCATGATTGAACAGGGGTATTACAATCTCAGATTGTGAGGCGGCATCACAGGCTATATGTCCGGGAAACTGATTGACATCTTCTACTATAACTGTTCTTTTCTCTTTCCATGCAGCTCCACAAACACCTTTGCCGTATTTGATGCGTGTACAGGCTATTGTACCCTGAAAAGGGCCTAATACGAGTTCTTCTTTTTTTACTATATAGAACCCTACCCAGAAGAAGCCGAAAGTCATTTTTAATGCTGCTGATACATTGGCAAAGTTGGCAATGGTATCGGTTTCTCTTTCCAGTAGTCCTTTTATTTGGGGTAGGAGGGAGAGGTAGATTTCTTCTTTGGAAGAGAGATTATTTATGTGGATGGTGTGGGACATGGGAGTATTAATATAAATTCTGTCAACTTATTTTAGGACGGGACAGATTTTTTGAATAAAAAATGCGTGATATGAATAATAGTATATTTGTTTTTTAGACCTCGAAGTCATCTAGACTTTTTGTTTTTATAAATTTTCTTCAAGAATATAGTAATGAAAGCGATGTAATTGAAAGCTTTCCAACTGGATATGGTGGTTTCAAAGCGATTAAGCAAAGTCCTATATGAATCCATCCACGCATTAGTTCTTTCAATCGTATATCTTTGTTCATAAAGCATTTGATCAAATACTATAATTTCATCATTGTTCCCATTTCTGGGATTTATAGCTATGTTTGGTATTATTCCGTATTCATAACATTTATTCCTAAAATCTTTTGAATCGAATCCTGCATCAGCATTTACGAATAACCCATTAGTGGCAATATCAGCTTTTTCTAAGGCTTGGAACAACTCATCCAGGCGACAATCAAACTGATATAAATCATGGTGGTTGCCTGATTTGGGTAATGATTAAATATAAACTCTTTTATATGTAATAGATGATTAATCTTTATTTAACTTTAGTAATAATTCAGGCTCATCTGTGATAATATAATCTATTCCTTGTTCTAAGAACATTTTCATACTCTTTTAATCATTAACTGTCCATACACCAGTCTGTAGTCCTAGATTTATAGCATGATTGAGTAATTAGGGGTTACTGAAAAAAAGATCATTATTATAGATAATTCCAG
>JBKEBP010000238.1:0-2196 GCA_047973235.1 Suipraeoptans sp.
GGTACGAAAGAACCTTACGCGAAAACGAAGCACTATTAGAATCACTTAATCAGCAAATGCGTACTGCTTCAGTTGAAATTGGAAATGATGAAATTGAAAAATTACTTAGCCAGATTATGGATGATGACATTGGAGGAAGACAGTCATCAATAGGAGCAAACTCTTCGTTACCAAGCGGAAGTGACACTTCTTCGGAAGAAAAATCTGAAGAACAAAAACAAGAAGCGATAAAGGATGCTGCACATAAAGCAGTTATGTCATCAGTAGATTCTCTTTTGAAAGAACTGGACACCCCTGAGAAAATACAGAATTTTAAACAATATGTTGGTGAATGTCAACGTCAATTTGATGAATGTAATCAAGAACAGAATAAAGAAGTTAAAAAGGGTAAGTTTCAAAAAATCTGTGATTTCATTAAGAAGGGTGCCAAGAAATATGGCAAGCCAATAATGAAAACTCTTGCAATAGTTGTACCACTCATTGCTCCAGAAGGGCATATAGTCGCAATAATTGCAAATAGTTTACCTGCTGTAATGGAATGTTTCACTGGTGCAACTGCCAAGGAAAGTGATGCGGATAAAATAGAACTTGCTTTGGAATGCATGAAAACAATAGGTGTAGATAAGTTACCGGAAAACGAAAATGAAGTAAAGCAATATTTTGATAAGAATGGCGAAGCTATAGCAAAAGATATTTTAACAAGAATATTGTCATCAAAAAGGTATATGAATGTTCTTGGAATTGATGATGAAGAACTAAGTAGACCAGAAAATCAAAAGTTGTATAAAGTGGCAACTGGGAAAGACGTAAATATAGTTCCACAAAAGAGGAAAACTATAGATCATGATTTTGAGCAGTACGATCCTAAAAAACTCAAGAGCATTACACCAATTGAAAGTGAAGAAAAGGCAAAAAAAATAGTTGGTGATATTTCAGCTATTATTCCAAATTCATTTGATAATTCAAGTTACGAAAATATTTCAAGAGATTTAGGTGATGTAAAAAAACAAGTAGAAACAGGCAAGGGATATGTTCAGCTAGATAATAATGAAGAATTAAGAAAACTTATTGAAGAGTTGCGAAGAATTGTAAATGGGCAGCTTAAGGGTGAGGTTCTTCAAAATATTGATGGAAGATATAATAAAGAAGATATGAGAATGCTGTGTGATGAGTTCGATTATGAAAAAAGAGTCGCTAATAAGTCGGCTCAAACACCAAACATTAATAGAGTATGTCAGAATTTTATTCGCCGTCAAATGGGATATCCTGCGGAATATGATAAACCTACTATAAAAGAAATGAATGAGCTAATTCCATTAATAAATAAGAAATGTGGTTATTTTTTAATCGATAACAAAGAATTAATTAGTATAATTAACAATGCACAAAATTTCATTAAGAGTAAAAATGTAAATTTAAGAAAAAAAAGTGTATTGAATTCAATTGCATGTGGCGCTATAGAAGTAGGCTGGTGTATAGGACTGGGAGCATCAATGGTGATGGCATCACTTTGGCCACTAGGTATTGCTATTGCTGCATTTCCATTGTGTGGATGTTTTACAGATATTGGAGCAAGTAATTATGCATCATTGGTATCACATCTTGGAGAAGAAAGAGTGGATACTCTATTGAATAACTACCAAAACGTAGACGGAGGATGCTATCAATTTTCAGAAAGATAGAACAGGCAAAAAGAGGACAACATCAAAGTCCTCTTTTTGTCATATGTGTGCCAGGCATGGCACTAATCTAGCTAGTGAAAGTCTAGCCACAGGTATTTACCGCCAAGTGTAGTGAACCACAAGTTGATATCAACAGTAATGATATAGATGAAGGAAGTGGTGTAGCGAAGTTCTTGAGCCTACAAACTGAAACTTAATAAGGCGATTAGCACCTACAAGAGTTAACAAAAGAGAGATTAAATATAAAAACTGTGACATAGGAACTATATAGAACAGGGCTGACCAGAGTCTATTATTCGTCTGGTCAAGCTTTTGACATCCCTAAAAATGTATTAACAACTATAGGAATTATCAATCGCATAAGCGCCTAGATCCTTTTTGAGAAAATGAGACTATTATAAGTAGTACAAGAGAGGAGTGACATGATAAACATTGTAATTGTGGAAGATGATATTAATAATGTGAAGGAGATAACAGAATTTTTGTACAAGTATCAGGAGACGGCAGGAGAAAC
>JBKEBP010000001.1:0-5011 GCA_047973235.1 Suipraeoptans sp.
CACATGGCAGCAAGACCATAATCCTGCGTAATAACCACATCGCCAGTTTTAATTAGATTAACGAGTTTAAAATCTACGCTATCAGCTCCTTTAGATACAGTAATAGTCTTAATGCCATTCCGCTGGATCAGATGAGATGTGTCACATAAAATAATCGATTCTACATCCTTAAAACGTCTACACAACTCTATAGTAATATCTACTACCGGACAACCGTCTGCATCTATTAATACTTGTATTATTATCACCCCCAAAACTTATCTTTTCTTAAACATTTACTCTAAACAATCCATGCCGATTACAGTACGCATAAATAAACCCATGACCCCTACGCATAAACCTACATTCTGCATTTTGCTCCGGATAAAGCTTTCCCATTGTGCATCTATCAGCCGTAACATAGGCCATGAAAGCAATATAATGTTCTTTGGTCATAGAATGCTTTATTTGCACAAAGTACTCATTTTCCATTATTTCAAAACAAATTTTATGTTCATCAGAATTTTCTTCTACAATTGCCTCCGGCAATTTAACTCCACAGCAATTATAATCTCCCTTGCCTAAGGCTTCAATAACATTACCGCAAATAGGGCAAATATAGAATTTCAGCTTTTTCATATTAGCCGCGCGGTTATCATTTACCGCATATTCTCCGGCAAATAGTTCCGCCACTGAAATACCAAGAGCTTGCGCTAATTGACTTACTAAACTGATATCAGGCAACCCTTTTCCCGTTTCCCATTTAGATATAGTTTTATCGCTAACCAGCATCTTCGCAGCTAGTTCTCGCTGTGTCAGGCTTCTTTTTTCGCGTAATTCCTTTATCATACTTCCAGCTATATAAGTCATAACATCATTCCCTCTCTCATTTGATAAGGCTATCATAAAACAAAGTTTCTGGCAAAGCTACCTACGTAACGTAGATAACGCTACTTTCTAATTCAGATGGACCAGTAGGATCTTAATTGACAGTGAATCCCTCAAAAGTTACAATAGTATTAACTTGTAGTTTAAGCAATGAGGTGAGCACATGATCAATGAAAATCTGAATTCTTTCATACAAGTAGCTGACTGTGGAAGTTTCAACAAAGCTGCTGAAAAACTTTTTATTTCACCAACTGCCATTATGAAACAAATGAATCAGCTTGAAAATAGCCTTGAAATAAAACTTCTAGAACGTACAAACCACGGTATAAAACTCACCAAAGCCGGTGAGTCACTTTATAAGGACGCTCAATTTATTCTACAATATTCAACAAAAGCAGTTATGCGTGCACGACAGACAGCAAATAGCTGCTCCTATCTTATTCGTATAGGTAATTCTCTACTCAATCCCTGCAAAGTGCTTTTAGATCTTTGGAATATTGCCGGTCGCGATTATCCACAATTTAAAATGAAAATTGTACCATTTCAGGAACTTTCACAACTTATGGATACAGCCTATCGTGCTATTGGTGAAGATTTTGATATTCTCGTTGGTCCGTATGATACTTCCAACTGGAGTGGTTACTTTCAAGTGCTCGAACTCGGACAATACAACTTTTCGATTGCTCTATCCCGTGAACATACACTAGCTACTAAGGACCGTCTAACTATGGCAGATCTCGCCGGCGAACGCCTGCTTATGGTTCACCTCGGCAGCAGTTCAATCATCGACAATATCTATGCAGAACTTGAACATAAATATCCAAATATCATGCTTTATGCGGTACTCAACCATTATGACATTGAAGTATTCAATCGTTGCGAACAGGAAGGTTTGTTACTTCTTACCCTTGATGCTTGGCAAGATGTTCATCCTTCACTCAAAACAATTCCTGTAGACTGGGACTATAAACTACCCTATGGTTTGCTTTATCCTATAAATCCATCAAATAATGTACAACGATTTATAGACATTATGACAAGTTTTCTCCAAGAACAAAAAAGTTGAATTTATAAAAAAGACTTCAGTTGAAATAGTCTTAAAACTATTTGTAACTGAAGTCTTTTATGTTTATCTACTAAAAATCATTTAACTAAATTTACTGTGCGGTCTGTCCTGCATCTACAATAAACACCTGTTCGGCGGTATAACTAGCTTCATCCGAAGATAAATACAAAACCATACCTACTATTTCTTCCGGTCTTGCCGGTCTGTGAATTGGCGTTTGTGCATTCACTATGGCTTTCATTTCCGGATCATCAAGCCATCCTTTGGTCATTGGTGTTTCCACCAGTCCCGGGGCAATCGCATTAACACGAATACCGCGAGCTATATACTCTAAACCGGCAGACTTTGTTAATCCCACAACGCCATGCTTAGCAGCAACATATGGTGCCATTCCCGGGTCGGCAATAACGCCGGCGACTGAAGCTGTATTAACAATCGTACCTTTTCCTACCTTTTCCATATATTCCAATTCATATTTCATAGACAGGAATACACCTTTTAAATCAACATTAATCACAAAATCAAAGTCTTCTTCAGTCATATCTGAGAATTTTTTTGTCGGTGGCAATACTCCTGCGTTATTAAATGCATGATCTAACTTCCCATACGTTTCTATTGTAAAGGCTACAAGATTTTTTATCTCCTCTGTTTTAGATACATCAGCTTTATAAAAAGCAGCTTCTCCACCCAAACTCTTAATCTCATTAACAACTTTAATTCCCGGCTCTTCTCTTCTGCCAGAAATCACAACCTTCGCTCCTTCTTTTGCAAAAGCCACAGCTGCAGCCTTGCCAATACCCGTGGTTCCACCGGTAATCATCACTACACGCTCATCAAATCTTTTTGCCATTTTATATCCAACCTTTCTAAACTTATATTTTTTATAATTACCTATCAAGAAAACCATTTATTTTCGATTGATAACTTCATTCTACTATAGCTAGTAACAACACGGAAGTTCATAAAGGTTGAAATTGTATCAACTATTAGTTTATACAATTTCAATCGTTATGAATAATTTAATCAATACTTGCTATAAAGTTATTTGACATAAATCATAAGGACGTTTTGCAGTGCCACAAAAATTCGATACTGGCCCTATGATTTACAGTCTAAACAGGCAAACCGTAGGCAAATGAGGTTTTTAATAATTTTAACATCTTATAAATGGCTTAAATCCTAGTTATTAACGCAACACACTCCACGTGCGCGTCGATGGAAACATGATACAAAACAGCATAACTATTACTCGATATACGCTAGGGGGTAAAATCCCAAGACCTACATTTATGTGCTGTGTCGCTTCAATGCCGAAAATAGCCTGTTTTACTGAATACATACTGACTTAAATCAATTCGCGCATACCCTCCATAGCACGTTTCCACGCTTTTCCAAAATAATGATACCCACTCACTCTTTAGCATAGCAACAAGGCTTTAAGCCACACCGGCAAATGATTTACCTTTTTAAACTGTAAAATTTTCTGGGCAACTTCTGCGGCGTCTTCTTCTCGCCAAAAGCTATCCCTGCGATAACATTCTTGGCTACAAAACTTGCGCCAGCTGACCCCTAACGCTTTGAATTCTTTCCCGCAATATTCACAGTTAAGAACATATGCTGTTCGGTGGTCCTTTTCCCAGTCTCTTTTACAACTTAATGAACAATATTTGCGCTTCCGCCCGCAACTTTTTTGTTCAAGCTTCATGCCGCAATTAAGGCAAGCAACAAAAAGCATTTCCTCTTTCAACACTTCGCGGTATTCCGTCACCAACTCTGATGCATAACCATTTAAACCTTCTCTAATACAATAATTCCTAACTGAATCTCTTGATAGCCCTGTAGCCTTTGCTATTTTTCCATACCCAACACCTTGGTACCGAAGCATTTTAATCTTTTGTCTTTGTCCGTTTGTCATTCTTATCCCCTCCTGACAAGCATTCATCACTCAAAGGACGACGCTTGTCAAGGATGCTTGGAGATGACAACCATGTACATAACCAGATAAAAGAGTATTCTCATTTTTCATTATCTTACATAATAGGATATTCATCTTTAATATAGATACTTGTATTTCGTTCTTTCCATATGATTTTGTAACAATAAGCCCCATCATGTTTATTAAACCATTCCCAGTTTTTCACACCGACAGCATGGATGATTGGACATCCCATTCTATTATGTCTAACCGAAGAAAGATAATTTGAAATAACAAAATCTTGCTGACTAACAAGCTGATAATATAATATTTCATCACCGCTCTGATGAGCCATGCAAATATCATCCTCAAATTGCTGTATTGCCCCCAGATAATTACTATACACACCAATGTCATAGTAATAATCTGTAAATATCATTATTTGTTTACACGCACACTGTTGTATCACATCTATTTTTGTTTGACAATCACCCTCTTGTTCCATAAATAAAATATTAACCAAAGGTTCGTGACAATAGTTGCACCTTAAGGGATTTCTAAGCAGTTTTATATCCGATTTACTCAATTCCCAAAGCGCCTTAAATTCCAGCATATAACTATTCACCAATGCAATTTCATCACAGATATTTAAATCTTCAATATTTCTGATATTGGCACTATCGGTCCAGTTAAAGGAACCAAAGAGACACTTTGACTTGTCTATAACACAAAACTTATGATGCATAATTCCAGAATACCGTACTAATCTAATTTGAGCACCTTGACTATTAAGAAATGCAATGTCATCAAGATATCTTTGATTTATCCCATCGTCATTTAAAAGAATTTTTATCTTAACTCCTCTATCCAACAGTTCAAGAAATATATCACCATAGTATTTAAAGTTTATCCATGCTACGGCTGCTTTAATACTATGTTTAGTGGCTCGCAATTCACTCATAGTGATATTCTGCAAGTTAACGAAATAACATCTAATCATATTTCTAACACCTGCTCATTCAAAATATCCAGCACATCCCCTACTTCATATAACAACAAAAGTGAATCACCCTAACAACTCACGTATCCTTTCCGTGATTATTGCTTTTCTTGCTTCATAAAACTTTTCAAAATCTTCAATTTCAAGTGAAACACCCTGCGGA
>JBKEBP010000020.1:0-1803 GCA_047973235.1 Suipraeoptans sp.
TTTCACGATAATTAGACACAATTACTTTGTTGTTCGTATAGATTATAGCTTAAAGATAGTTCCACACGATTTGTGCTTCTCGTGACGTATATGGACGATAGTCATAATCAAGATCATTCCCTGACCAGTTATACCCATTGTTTTCTGAAACGACATCAAATCCATTAGCATCGGTAAACATCATTATCGAAGGATAGCCAAAATCATTATGTCTGGAAGCCCTCCCTAGAGCTTCGTAATTAGGCATATATTGATTAAATTGTGCAAATATGGCATTTACACCGGCTTCCGGCTTCGTTGGATCGAGTTTATAAACATCTTCTTTTTGAGTAGATGTTACGTAGGCAGAACGATCCGGTAAAGTATCCAAGTCGTTACATCCAACAAATGCAATGCTTAGTAGTGTTACTATTAATAAATTTTTTATTTTCATATTATTTCTATGTTTAATGATTAAAATGTTACACTAATTCCACCTGACAAAGTGCGTATCGGCGTGTAAAGAGCTGTTGTTGCTGATGTGAAACTTTGTCTTGGATCTAATCCATTGCGAGAGGAAATAATGCCAATATTGTCTGCAACAAAGTAAACTCTTAATTTGCTTATGTTCAGATCAGTAAGTTTTTTGATCGGAATTGTATATCCTACCGTAAAATTATTGAAACTTAAGTAATCGGAACTCGTAAGAAAACGGGTAGATGTGGAATTGGCATATTTATCGTTAGCATCCAAACGCGGGACATCCGTATTGGTGTTTTGTGGTGTCCATGCTTTGCTTATGTCTTGGTGCCAATTATTCCCGGCATAACTTGATGTGCCGCCGTGCATTAACCGAGCATAACCACTATCATAAATCTGTCCACCTAACTGATAGGCAAACTGTACAGATACGTCTATACCATAAGCGTTAATAGAAGTTCCAAAACCACCATATACTTTAGGTAACAAATCTTTTGTTGCAATCTTGTCATTCTCAGCAACAGAATAATCGTCGGTGCGCACTCGTTTTCCTACTGAGTCTGTTGCAAAAAATTCTGCTAATCCATTCTCAGCATTAACTCCTGCATACTCAACTAAATACATTCGGTACATTGATTCTCCCTCTTCGTATATACGTGTTCCGTCAATGAGCTTACCTTGAAGATCCGGGTGTAATTCATTGATTGTATTTTTGATAAAAGTTGCGTTCGCGAAAATACTCCAGTCTATATTTCTCGTTTTAATTACATTCCAGTTAACATCAATTTCTAATCCTGAGTTAGTCATAGACCCAATGTTCATAGGGATAGAAGTATATCCTAAACTACCTGCGGTAGGCTTGTTATAAAGCATGTCAACAGATTTGCGACTAAAGTACTCAATACTACCATTTAGTTTGTTCCCTAATAATGAATAATCAAAACCAACATTGTAAGAGGTTGAAGTTTCCCAAGTTATATCCGGATTTCCTTTGTACGCTAATACACCGTCGGCAAACACACCGTCAGCACCGGTCACTCTATATTGGTCTAACCAGGCGTAATAATTACATATATTATCATTTCCTTGCTGTCCAAAAGAAGCTTTTAGTTTTAATAGATTAATCCATGTTATATCTTGTAAAAAGGCTTCTTTATTCAAAAGCCATCCGGCACTTGCAGACCAGAAATTACCCCAGCGTTTGTCCGGATGAAAACGAGACGAAGCGTCTCGACGATAAGAAACATTTCCAAAATATTTGTCGGCGTAGGAGTAATTAACACGAGCGATAATTCCTCGTGTAGAATAAACATTCTTGTATCCCCCACCTCTTAAATTGTCAAT
>JBKEBP010000049.1:0-25289 GCA_047973235.1 Suipraeoptans sp.
TTTGTTTCATAATAATCTTATGAATATATTACAAGAGATTATTAAAGACAATTATGAAAAAATGTTATATTTACTGCGTCCTCGTAAATCTGTCATTGAAAATGTAGACAGAATGATTCACTGTGGGGACCCTGCTTTCGGAGGCGCTATGTATGGCTGTTCAGACTGCGGCACTCTTAAGTTTGTCCCTTTTCGTTGCCATAGCAGATTCTGCCCTACTTGTGGCACAAAATACTCCATTGACCGCACTACCTCCATGTCTTTTAAAATCCTAAACGTCCAGCATCGTCACTGTGTTTTTACCATTGATGACGCTTTGCGTCACTTTTTTCTTGAAGACCGTTCCCTTTTGGGCTGTCTTTTTTCTGCTGTTCGCAGTGTTATTCTTCGTATGTTCCATAAATCTAACAAATCTGAAAAGTTCACTCCTGGCTTTATCTGTGTTCTGCATACCTTTGGCAGGGATTTGAAATGGAATCCTCATATCCATTGTCTGATTTCCGAAGGCGGTGTTGGTAAAAGCGGCCTCTGGAGAAAAATAGATCATTTCAACTATAAACTTCTCCGTGATTCTTTCCAGACTGCTCTACTAAACCAGCTTCAAGACAAGCTTGGTGATTCCTTTAAAAAAGTGAAGGCACAATGCTACAAAAACCATAAAGATGGTTTCTATGTTTATGCAAAGCCAAACAAATGTGACCCTAAAGTTGTAACAAAGTATATTGGCCGGTATCTTGGTAGACCTGTAATTGCAACCTCCCGTATTGATAAGTACGATGGTGAAAATGTCACTTTTCATTATAACCGTCATGAAGATGATGAATACGTTGAAGAAACCGTTCCCGTTCTTGATTTTATTGAGCGTTTAATTCAACACATCCCCGAAAAGAACTTCAAACAGATTCGATATTACGGGATATACGCAAGACACCTCAGCTCAGACAAAAAGCTTCAGCGTGCCATTCCAAAAGAAAAACAGTCTGTTATTCTTTCTTTCAATCGCTGGCGTGACTGCATCTTATCTTCTTTTGGATATGATCCTCTTAAGTGTCCTAATTGTGGACATACCATGTTATTTCAGGATCTATACTTTAAACATCAGCATGTTTCTCTGAATGAATTATACGAAAGGGCAATGGGCAAATATCATTGTCGTGCACCTGCATAATGCTTTTACAGTTACCTCCACCTGTGATAAGATATGTCTAAAAACGGAGGACATTTCAATGTCAAAACATTCAGAAGAACTCAGAAACAAATACATCCAGAATCCGCCAGAAGGCATGTCTGCTGATGACATCCGCTCAATGAGCGAAGAAGACCTTCTTGATATGGATTATTTTCTACATGAAGACGATGACTTATTTGAAGATGAAGTTGGAGCCGAAGGCTTCTACATCTTTTAAATGAATCAACGTTTGTTTACTATGCCCGCACATAGGCGGGCATTTTAATTCTGAATTCCTCCAGAAGGAGGAATTTCCTATAAAGTAAAAAAGCGACTTCACTTCCGTGATGCCGCTAATGCAGTACTAGAACAGCTCCCGATATTCTGATACGGTCTGCCCAAAATATTTTTTAAAAACCTTTCTAAAATAGCGTCCGTCTTCATGGAAACCAGTAAAATAAGCCAGCTCCGAAACCGGACAATTTTTGTTATAGTTAAGCATTTTCCGTGCTGTTTCCATCCTGATTTTACACAAAAAGTCCGACATCTTCTGCCCCATGTTCGATTTAAACAAGCGGGCCAGATAATCCTCATTGATGTATAAGACTTCCTTTGCCAGCCACTGAATCGACATCTGACTATCAGCAGAATAATAATAAATCAGCAGTAATACCCTCTCAATTTTTAGTTCTCCTGCGGTCAGGCAGATTCCCGATTTATCCTTAATACAGAGCATCACCGCTTCAAAAAGCTCCTGTTCATTCAGCTTATTCCGGCATCTTTGGTATTCCTCGTCCTTCCCATAGCAAAGCACCATGATCTTAATATAGCCCGCTGTCATTTCTTCCAAATTTAAATTCATCAGCCGGAATAAAACACCAATGAAATGGTATTCCAGCAGCAGCTCATTAAAACTGGTAAGCTGCTGTAGCTTACGGACATTCGTACAGTTGATTACTGCATCTATTTTATCGTCTTCTATTTCCAGCCGTCGTTTCGCCTGCTGACACATTTGATAAACATCCCGCAAGCTTCCCTTGTCACTGATTGCATATTGTAATTCAATTCGAAAAATCTTATAAAACTGCTGTCTGACTTCTCTGGTCACCCGCTCCAGCTTCATGGTTCGTTCAATCTGAAGCAAAAACACAACATATTCCTGAAGCTCTGCTTTCATCAAAATATTCTGCTTATCCATCAATTCCTCAAAGATATTCTCGACAACAAAGGCACTCAGGTGGCTTTCTATATAATCCCCCCGAAATACCAGCAAAAACAGCTCTTTCTCCGAAATAATGCAGGCTTTTTCATAAAACGCAATTTCGTCAGCTTTCATATATCGCTGGGTCAGGGCACTTTTAAAAAACTGAAGCTTCGCCCGCGGCAGCATTTTAAGCACATCTGCATTTTGCCGCTGCTCCTTCATATCTTCCCGTTCCTGCAGCTCTGATATGACTTTCCCCAGAACCTTCGTTAATTTCTCCTCATCGCAGGGCTTTAAAACATAATATTTCACCCCCAGCTGCATCGCCTGGCTGGTATATTCATAATCGCCATATCCGGAAAACACCACATAGATGGCATCCTGAAATTCCTTGATCGCTTCCTCAATCATCTCAATCCCATTCATCAGCGGCATCTTGACATCAGTCAAAACAATATTCGGGGTCGTATTTCTGACTACCTCCAACCCTTCAAGACCATTCCTCGCTTCACCAACAATCTCAATCCCATGTTTCGCCCAGTCAATAAATTTGATAACACCTTCCCGCTCTACCTTTTCATCATCAACAACTACCATTCTATACATGATAATCCCTCCACCCCCACGGTATCTCAATGGTTACGACAGTGCCCCAATGCTCCCTGCTTTCAATAATGAACTGATACTGTTTGCCAAAAAGCAGCTCCAGCCGCTGGTTGATATTCTTAAGCCCAATGCCATTCCCCTTGGGCTGCATCTCAAATTTCCTCACTTTTTCCAACATTTCAGCATTCATCCCCGGGCCATTATCAGATACCTGTATTCTGACCCACTCACCATCACGGAATACCCGGACCTTGATTACACAAGTCTTAGCCATCACCTCGACACCATATTGAATTGCATTTTCAACCAGGGGCTGAAAAGAAAGACGCGGCACCGGCTCCAGCAGTAGATCGTCATCAGCCTCCAGGATAAACTCCGCCCTCTCATCATAGCGGATCTTCTGGATATAAATATAATTCTTAAGCAGCTCCATCTCTTCCGCAATTGTTGCCAGCGGTTCTTCCCGGAATGACGCCCGCAGCTGACTGCCTAATGCCGTCAGCATCTTCTGGGCCTCTTCACTTCGCCCGGCTTTTATCATCCAGCCCACAGCGTTTAAATTATTATACAGAAAATGGGGGTTAATCTGAGCCTGGAGAGCTTTATAGCGGGTATCCATTACCGTTAACTGCTTCTCATAATTTTCCCTGATCAGGACCATAATCTGATCCAGCATAATCTGGAACTCTTCGCTCAGCAGCCCCACCTCATCATGAGTCTCCACCGGAATCAGAATACTTTTCGCCATTTCAAAATCACCTTGCTCCACAATCCGCATAGACTCTGCCAAATTCGTCAGGGGCAGGGTTATCACCCGGCAGATCTTACGCAGCAGCAACGCAAACAGCACAAACAACACAACTGCTGAGCCAATCAAAATACGGTTTGTAAAAATAATCATCTGATAAATACTCTCATAGGTTGATTCATTGACAAAATACCAACCGCAGCTCTCTGCCCACAAATAACTGCGAAAGTATTTTATCCCATTTTTATTGATAATTTCATAACCACTGTTACCACTGAGCTCTATTACTTCACGAAACAACTCATCATTATTGCTGTATATAATCGTGTCATCAGTAAATACGCAGATATTATTTTCAGCTCCGCTCAGGGAGCTGATGTTTTCCTCAATAATCCCCTTGATATCATAAGTGACAATCAAGGTTCCCATATATTCCAGCGTCAGGTCAATCCGGTTGCGGATATCCCGCCCGGACAGTACGTAAGGAAACTCATCTGACGGACTGATAGATACATAAGCCCCATTCCCGGTGGCAGTCAGCTTCAGAATGTCGTCATACATTTCTCCGGGAATATCGTCGCCACCATTGCGGATTTCATATTTAATACCTTGCTTATTATCATAGATGATACCGGTAATCGTATGATCCCGGATCGACTCCACATTCATCTTATCAGTAAAGCTGGACATGGCTGCCCACTTAACCTGTTTATCAGTAACCGAATGCATCTCTGCCAGCTGCCGCTGAAGCTCCCGGTCCATTGCGATCTCAAATGTCAGCGTCTCCACTGCACTCATCTCATTTTCCACAATCCGGGCAAAATACTCTAATTCCAAAACAGAACGCTCATACAGCTTTTCATCATAAATCTTCTGGGTCACCTGCATGGCAAACAGGCAGAACACGGTCATGCTCCCCAGTGCCAGCAGGCAGATAATCATCATCTTCTGCTGGAGACTATAATTTTTGTAATCGAACCACTTCTTCCTCAAAGTATCTTTCCCGTTTTGCATTTAATCTTCCTTCATCGCCTGATATAATTCCCAATCGGTCATATGGTTATCCGTAACCAACAGCAGATATACCCCCTGATCCTCTTTCGGATAGCAATATTCATGATACCATTTATCGTGTCTGACATTATCACCCAGTTCGCGAATCACGCTCATCATCTTCCGAACCATATAGGCTGTGTGCTTCACATCGGCAAAACAATCATTTAAATAAAAATCATGCCAGACACCATACTCAGCCGCCCGCATCTGTGAATCCGCAAAATCAAAGCACTCGCTGCTCTCACCAAACAAGACAAAGGAGTTTCTGTAATCCTTCTGACTACAAAGAGCATAAGCGTCACCAAACAGCACCACCCCTTTGGCACAGAAATAATGAAGCTTCGTCTGCAGCAGTAATGTCGTATCAAACAGACGTTTCAAATCTCCGGTAAGTCCATAGCTGACCTCTTCACAGCGGCAATAAAATGCTTCCAATTTATCAATCCCAGCCCGGCACAAATCACAGACAATTCTGGTCTGTTCTTCCAAGCTTCCCTCTCCGGCAATCCAGTACAGGCATTCAGCATTCTGGCTTTTATCAGCCAGAAATTGATTGACAATAATTCTTAAATTTTCGGTATAGTACTGCTCACCCATGTGCTCATCCTCATGCTCGCCATAAGGTATCATGGCTTCCTGATACTGCTGATAGCATTCGGCAACCTGCTCCATCCCATTATAATATTCCACCGCAAATTCCCGGCTGTGAACGGCATCGGTAATCTCCCGGCCAAACCATTTTTTCTTTACCGCATCCAGATAATAGACATGAGGTCTGACATTGGAGCAATTAATCATCCAGAAATCATCTCCGCCACTCTCCAAAACCGCCGTCAGCTCCTGGTCAACGAAAGACACGGAATTCGGCAGCATGGTGAGGTGATTGGCGGCCTGTAAATCATAAAAGGAAACATGATAATAGATTCCCTGTGCTCCCTGGTCATCCGGATCCGGCATAGAAGAAACCCTGACATTATGGTTATCACGGCGTCTGGTTACCATTTTGCCAAAGCCATTGTCTGCCCGTACCTTTATAATATCCTGCTCCAATTCAATATAACCCTGCTCATACAGTTCCATGATTTCTCCGTAGAGATTGGTGCAAAAAACCGGATGTTCCACATGTTTTTTTACAATATCACACTGTTTCCTGATAATATCACTGATTAATTTCCCCTGTTTTTCAGGGGTATCGAATTGCCCGCTAGTATCATTCATCCAGAAAGGCATATCTCCCTGCCCCCGGAAACATAGATTCCAGATGACCCTGTAATCTTTTTGTTCCAGAACCGCCTCTTCCCACAATTGGTAAAACAGCTCGGTTTGTTCCATAAAATTAGGTTCCACATCCGGATAAGCCCGAACAAACATCTCCGCTCCCAGCGGTTCGGCATGATGATGAGTAATCCACAACCCCATATCAGAAGCTAACTGCCGGTTCTCACGGGACAGCTTATCAGTGCCCGGAATTGCCATATTCCCACCACAACGAAGTAAAGCTTCAAAAGCCATCCTCCAGCCATCCTTGTCACGCAAGTTGTACTTCCATTTAAGCATTAACACCTCATCATTATAAAACCATCCCCGGAAAAGAACAACTGCTTTTTCAGACTGATAGTAAGTATTTTCGATTTCCACCCTTTCCTGCTTCGTGGGTTTTTGATCCATCCAGAACCAGAAAGGTTTAATCCCAAGGTAATGTTCGCTGATATACAGCAGGCTATAGACAAAACCCAAATCATCACCAGCGGTTATTTCAAGCGTTCCTCCGTCAACCGTTAATGTAAATTGCTCTTCCTCCATGAAACCCTCTTTTAATAAAATGGATCCAGCCGAAACGGATGTTGTTTCAAATACCTTATCACGATCCCTTTCCAGCATTTGAATCGCATTTAAAGCAGGTTTTCTTGTTGTAGCTGCTACAATTTTAGTATTTCGATTAAATATGAACATAATATTCCTCTCCTCCTTCTTTCTTATTCCATCATAAACATAAGAAACAATCTTTTCTTTCTGATTATTTGCAAAAACATTGCATATCTTGACTTTTTCGATTAAAATAAAAATCAAATTACGAAAAGGTGGGCAACCGCATGATGGAAGAAATCATCAATGAGTTTTATGACAAGAATCAGCATTATGGTTTTGATTATGTATATACCGTTGACTATGTGCCTGATAATAATTCCGTCACAAAATTTCATAATCATGATAACAGCTACGAAATATTTTTGTTCTTAAAAGGCGATGCAGAATTTCATATTGAAGGCAATGTTTATACCTTACATCCTCATGACATTTACATTGCCAGCCCCTTTGAGCTTCACCATAAGGAATTTCTTTCTTCTGCAAAATATGAACGGATTGTAATTAACATCAACCTCGATTTTTTTGAAAAGAACCGCTGTAAGAATTTGGAAGCAGCCTTTAAAAACCGAATCCCCGGGACCGAATGTCAGATTCCTGCCAGTATTGTGGACCAGGAAATGTATCATTTAATTATTAAGATGAACCGGTATCTAAAAGAGGGAGCGTATAATATCGCCAATTGCGTCCTTTTAGAATTTCTTTACTTGCTAAATCATATTGAAAAGCCCCTTGCAACACCGGTTGTAGAAGATGAACGGATCAGAGATGTCCTTACATATATCAATGAACACCTTGCCGAACAGCTTACACTGGATCAACTATCCCAGCTGTTTTTTATGAATAAATATCATCTTTGCCGGGTATTCAAAGAGATTACTGGCTATACAATCAATCAGTACATTAATACTAAAAGACTTCTACTGGTCCGTGAAATGGTGCAAAAGGGGCAATCCCTGCTTACAGCCAGTATGAATGCAGGTTTTAATAGCTATGCACACTTTTATAAGATGCATAAGAAAGTGTTTGGCATCTCTCCCAAAATCATTAAATGATCATTCTATCATAATAGTAAATTATTACACTATCGGCAACCGATAAAACCATATCTAAATAAATCTATTTACATATCCCACTGTGCATCAAGATGGGGCAACTCATCTGTTAAAGTTAGATATATGCGATCAATTTTCACCAATGCACTGCGTCCATATATTGATAATATATTCATTCCATTTTTAAAACTAACTTTTGTAAATAGATTCCAATGCCAAAGGTGAATATTTAAATAACGATAGCTAAAAAAACCATCCTGTATGTATTGTTGTTCCAATGGGATTATTTTTCCATTCACCCCGATCCGTATTGCATCCTCCCCTCGATCATCATATTTTACGAAAAACCAAACATAATAATCACCAGAGGTTGAAATATTGATGACATAATTAAGACTCGGTGCTTCCATTGGATTTTCCCAGAGAATTCCTGGTTTCTCATCAATAAACATACCAAGACCACTACCATTTGAAGTTGTAGTACCTAAATGCTCCCATTCCCTTTTATGTGCACCTGATAATGCCGGACTATGATATGCATTTTCATTTTGTGCTAATACCAGCTCCGCTTCAATAGCAACTTTCCCACCTATTTCAATAATTTTTTGATTCATCAAATAATCTGCAATAACATCCTTTGAACCATCTGTTTTTGTCTGGTAAGATGTTATACCTCGTTCTGTTTGGTTCCGGCGTATTCCCCTTATCCATTCCTCACTACGATAATAATCTTTATCAGCAAAAAGTATAGAAGGAAGTGGTGTATCTGACATCAATCAGCCATACCACCTTTCACCATCTATGCTGATTTTTCAATTATCTGGAATTGGTGCCAATGCCCATCGCCGCTCCAAAATCTCAAAGACTCTAATACTAAGCTCTGGACCTAAACTTGTAAATCCATATCCTTTCGTATAAATCACAAGCTTTGATAACAGAATATAGCTGTCTATCATAATTATTTTTAGGTTATGTTTTCCTATGCCAAGATATGGTAAGTTTAGCATTAACTTATCCACCTCGTTTTTAACCGCATTTCGCCATTCCCCACGGTGCTCATCTGTCACTTCTGATTCCAAAATTTGGATCGGTTCTTTATCAACCTGCACTCCCATACGTATTTTTCCAAAAGAATTCAAAGTAGGAAGGCGGTACAGTTCCAGTAAATGACTGCCAGATGTCTCCAGGCTAAAAAAGTATTTAACAAAAGGATGCGTACCCAGATTTTCCACACCTAAATCATTCAATTGCGGGCTATATGCCTCCAGCCCTGCTCCTTCATGCCGCCCCAAGTGTGGGACTATACGCGAATATGACTCTTTCGTATTATTAGCCACTTCCTCATAATCCACTGCTGCCATCGCAACATACCCTTCTGCTTCAAGAAAAGTCTGATCACTGAACATATGTACATCTTTTCGTTCCTGAACAAGAACCGATATCTCAGTTATATTCCCAACAGAATCTTTAATCTTTATTTTCCCTCTTTCTCCAAAATGTCTTTCAATCTCCACAATCTCCACGGTTATTCGAGCTTCTGTCTCGACCTCCCCTTTTATCTCAGAAAGCTTTATCCAGTTATCACAAATAAGCTCATAAGAAAGGGAGCCCCTGCCAAGATTAGCAATCTCTATCCATTTTACAGAACGTCCATATCTTGAAAAAATAAGTTCTTTACATTCTTTAGCCCCTTGCCACAAAGTCACAAAAAGCTTTTTCTCTCCTATTTTCAGCGATGATTTTGTTAATAGATACATATACATATTAGGCGGCGGAGCTATTTCAGGTGTCAGTATATCATCCCACTTTCCAGCACACATTATTTTATTATAGTAGTGGAGCATCCAACGTAAATATATTGTATATTCAGCCGACATCTGACAATATTTGTCAGCCGCATTCATCTTTCCCTGCCGAAAAACAACAACACTTCGATCAGCAAAATATTGCTCAGCATTTTTATAATACGCTGCATGAATCTTCATCTGCACAAGCTGAAAAAAGCTTCCCGTTCCAGCATCAGCAGGCTATCAGCAATCTCATTTACCTCATCAAATATATTTTTTAGTTTAGCTAGATGCATTGCTCCTTCGTCGCCAAAACATATTTGCGAAAAAACATTTCTCTCTAACAGCTCAATTTTACGAACATTCACAACTTGTGTAAACTGATTACGTAATTTACCCACACATTTTCCTATTTTACTTGTAAATTCAAGATCAATCCAATCTACAAGGAATTCTTCAATATCTTCTGTGGTTTTTTCCCTTCCTACTTCCCATGCATAACGAGTATAAAATTCTATATCTTGCTCTAATGGCTTGATAGATCCTATGTTTAAAACCCAAAGTTTTCGAATTCCATTATCCCATGATTTACGAAGTTCGTTTTTCATGCGTGCAAGAGGTGTGTACGAAATGAATAGATAATGCATATTGGTTGCCTCCCAATATGAGCTGTGATAATAAAGACCGTGGCCACCTCTTCGTCTCGATTCCTTCTGCTCCGGATAACGTCGGACATATCCATAATTATCATTTGTCCAAATAATCGTAATATCCTCTGGGATTTCAAGTCCGTGATCATAATATTCCAACACCTCTTTATATGGTACAAATATTGGAGGAATATCTTCGACTGGTTTCTTAAGGCGATTAGATAATATTGCTCTCTGATCATCAATTACCTGTCGTAGTAGTCTGCTCTTTGCTGTAAAACGCTCATCTTCAGACAGTTTACGATCTCCATCTATCATCTGTGTCGTAAATCCGGAATCGTGGATGCCTCTCATCCCTACCGTATAACTCACCTCATAATCCTGATACATTTTGACCCCTTGGTCCCAATATTCTCTTATCATCCCTCTATTAAATCCTTCAATAGAATAATCGTATGCAATCTCTTGAGCACTATACCCTTTGGAAGCAAGCCAAGGTTTCCACTCATTATGATTACTTCGCATTAACATATTACAGTGGCATGTTCCAACAATAATCCCCATTTCATGTGCCAATCTTCTATTTCCCGGATTTTCATTAAAGTAGTTAACATGCATAGCCGGCCAAATATAGTTTACTCGCAGACGCAGCAGCAAATCAAAAATATGACGATAGGTTTCTGGTCCAATGGTATTATCTGCTGTATGAATCTTTGACCAATTTTCCAGTTCCTCCTCATCATTAATGAAAACGCCTCGAAATTTCACCAACGGATACTGAAGATGTCTATATTTCGCCGGTACCTCCCAATATTCTTTCATTTTCACTGGCACATCAGCAAAAAAATGCCATGGAGAAACTCCAATTTGGCGGCATAAATCATAAATCCCGAACATTATTCCTCGCTTATCGCATCCAATAATGAAAAGCTTCTGCTCTTTTCCCGCAAGTAGGTACCCTTCAAAATGATATTCCCCCTTTTCATTATACAACTCTTCTCTTTACGCTATTTCAGAAACCTCGAGATAATCCTTCGCCTCTTCTGCACTTAGTATAACAATGTCCGCCTCACAATATGAACCACAACTAACCGGCTTACCAAACACACCCACCAGATCATTCTCAAGTGCTGTTACTGCTGTTTTCACACAGCTGTCAACTGTGTTTACATATATTTTTATTTTCAATTCATCGAATAGCCTTACCATTCCCGTCACCATCCCTTTCAATAGCCTTATAAAGTGATACAAAAAGGGTGGATATAAAATAATATCCACCCTGCAAGATTAACCTTTTAATCCTCCTGCTGATATTCCGTCAACAAATTGTTTAGATGCACAAAAGAAAAGCACAATTGACGGCAGCAGACTGATAAGCGACATGGCAATTATCTGATTCCAGGAGATCACCCCAGCCGAGGTATCCATCGCCATTTTCAAGGCAATTGCCACTGGATATTTTTCCACACTGGAAATGTATATCAATGGTCCCAAAAAATCGTTCATTGACCAAACAAACTGAAATAATGCCACCGACACCAGCGATGGTCTTAATACTGGTAACAATATGTGCGTTAATACCTGAAGTGAATTACATCCATCAATTGTCGCCGCCTCATCAAAATCCCTTGGTATGCTTCGCAAGAACTGAACAAGCATGAAAACAAAGAAAGGCTCAGCTGCAAGTACCGCATTGGCAATCAATGGTATATAACCATCTAATAAATTCAAATTTCTCCAGAACAAGTACAAGGGAATACGTGTAACAACTCCTGGCAAAAACAAAGTTGCAATCAACAATCCAAATAAAAGACTCTTTAACGGAAAATTAAAGCGTGCAAAACCATATGCCGTCAAAGTACAGGAGACTACGGTAAATATAACTTTTGGCATGACAATTTTAAACGTATTTGCAAAATAAGTTGTAAATGTATACTCCGTGCCAGTCTGCCATCCTTTTACATAAGCATCAAAGCTGATTGACTTTGGAAAAAAGCCAATTGAAGTGAAAATTTCAGCATTTGTTTTAAAGGAAGCCCCCAGCAGCCACAGGATCGGATAAAGCATGAAGAATGCGACTACTGTTAACAGCACGTACCGCAGAATAGAACCTACTTTTATTCTGCTTATGACTGTCGTTTTTGTAGCTGAATTCAATTACTTGTCACCTCCATCCGAATAGAAAACCCACCTGTCCGAAGATTTAAATAATATTGTTGCCAATACCGCAATAATAATAAACAATATCCAGGACATAGCACTTGCATAACCCATGTTAAAGAATTTAAATGCATTGTTGTAAATAAGCAACGATGCTAAGTTTGTTGATTTTGCAGGCCCTCCATTTGTTATGAGGAACGGTGCATTAAATTCTTGCATCGCATTTACAATCTGCATAACCAGATTAAAGAATAGTGTTGGTGTAATCATAGGTATCGTGATTTTGAAAAAAATTGTCCATTTTTTTGCCCCATCCACTTGTGCAGCTTCATAGAGTTCGAGTGGCACTTCTTTTAGTGCAGCTAAAAAAATAACCATCGCTGAACCAAACTGCCATACTCTTAATAATGAAATAACTACCATTGATGCATTTGGATCAGACAACCAGCCTATTGGTGCTCCACCAAAAAGCCCAATTGCTTGATTGATTAAACCATCACCTGAAAATAAGAACCGCCATAAAACTGCAATTGCAACATTTCCACCCAGAATAGAAGGAATATAATAAGCTGTACGATAAAAATTAATTCCCTTCAAATTAAAATTCAGGATGAATGCTACAAATAAAGCAAACGCTAATTGTAAAGGTACTGTCATTAACATGTATTTTAAGGTTACCAGTAAAGAATTGATGAACTCTCGATCCTGTGTAAATAACCTAATGTAATTTGAAAAACCCACAAAATTTGGTTCCTTAATAAGATTATAGTCTGTAAAACTCAGGATGAGAGAGCTTACAAATGGATATATTGTAAATATAGCCATCCCAATCAGCCAGGGAATCAGATAAATTAACCCAACATATTTTTCCAATGGTTTATTACGTGATTTCAAAGAATCAACCTCCAATTATTTATTGTTCCTTTATCTGCTTAATTGCATCTTCAACATTTTTCACAATCTGCTCTGCCGCCTCTTCTGCTGATAGCTGTCCTAGACCATAAGCTTCAAATGGTGCCATATAAGCCTCCTCAACCTGAGACATCTGGTAATATGGGGACATTGTTATACCTGCTGTATTCTTACCGAACTGATCAGCAGCATTCGAGACTTCATCTATTAACCCTGCTTCTTCTAAAATTTTTGCAGCATTTTTATTTGCTGGAACACCACGACTAACCCCCATTGCCTTAACCCCCTCCGGATCATTCAGTAAAATATTGAGCAGTTTTGCCGCTTCCTCGGGGTGCTTTGAATTCTTTGAAATAGAGAACAGCATCGTTGGCTTTTTAATGATTCCAGCAAATCCTCCAGCCTCAATGGTCGGATATTCCTGAATAGCAAGTTCCATATTATTTTCTTTCAGAACCGACTGGAAGGACCCCAATCCCCCTGTCCAATCAAAAAAGCCCGCATATTGTCCTTCAATAAACTCTTTCACAGTTGACTTGTGAGCTGTTCCTACTGTCTCAACGATTCTAGTATAGGAAGGCGTAACCTTGGCATCCACCAAATCCTGATACCACAGAAAGCCTTCTGCAATTTGTTCAGCCGTATAGTTTAGATTTCCTTCTACATCCAAAAAGCCATCCCCATATTTTTGTGCTAAATAAGTTGATATATCATTGAAATGAGTTAATATCATCGGATAGCTACCTTCATCAAACTTATCCGCAATATTCTTATAATCTTCCCAGGTTTTTAGTGTTGAAGGATCAATACCAAACGCTTCATACTTAGTCTTATTAATGGCAAATACAGAAGCATTTTCTCCATGAGGAATACCGTTCAGCTTCCCATTTATATTAGCTGCCTCTAATGTTGCATCATCATACCCCGACAAATCAATGATATCTTTATAGTTATTCAAATCAGCAAAACCATCACCCTCCGGAGAATAGGTCTGATACCAGTCATAATTGATCTGCATCAAATCTGCCTCTGTGCCGCCTGCAATCTGGGTAGCCATCTTTTCAATAATACCGTCCCAGCCAGAATACTCCGCTTTCACTGTAACTCCTGGATTTGCTTCTTCGAATTTTTTAAGAGCTTCCAATGTGGCCTGATGACGGTCATCATTGCCCCACCAGGACATTCTAAGCGTTACATCATTCGTATTTGTATTACCTGATGAAGAATCTGTACCTTTACCACAGCCAACTACGGTTGTCATAAGCAACACTGCACTACAGAATAAGCATAAACCCTTTTTCAATTTCATTTGTTTCCTCCATTTCTCACAATAAATATATAGTTATTTGATATATTTATATTACATAATTAGTCTCACATGGTATATACAAAAAGCAGATACAAACCCTTAAAAAGCAGAGTTCAATTGGTTAGTTTCACAAAAACAGGGAGCTATCCCCCCTATATAAAAGTGATTTCATACAATTATTTTCTTAATCCATTTATATATTCCCGAGGTGTGCAACCATAGGTCTTCTTAAATTGCTGACTGAAATAATCCGGATTCTCATATCCAACAGAATCTGCCACCTCTGAAATACGATACCCTTTATCCAATAATTCAACTGCTTTTCTCATTCGAAATTCCAAAAGCTGATAAGAGAATTTACTGGAGGTTTCTTTAAGATAGACCTTTCCCAAATATTCAGGATTTAGATAAAGTATGTTTTTTGATATCCATCTCAGCGAAAGCTCCTTATTTTGATAATAAGTCTCAATAACCCAATTTAGCTTTGCAGAAATTCGCTTTTCATTTAACACCTGATCTGATTTTTCTAAAACAAAACGTAGCAAAATAATAAAGAAATCATTCAAATCCTGATAATTAACCGCATATATAGGCTGCCTTACCCCCTCCCTCAGAATTTCTCTGCTATCTATCTCATATTTCTGCATAACAGTGTTGAAAAACGCTTGTGTTTTTTTCAGAAAAACTTCCGAAAGTATTTGCCAATCCTCCGCCTTTTTTTTCAATTGTATAAAGCTATCCCTTGCTGCCGTAATATTATTTTTCTCAATAAGTGTCTGCAGCTCCTTGAAGCAATCAGCAAGGTGTCTTTCATACTTATTATGTGGAGCTTGCTCCGCTACATTTTTAATAATCTCAGTTGCATCTAAATAGAAACTTTTATCAAAGCATTGCTTACCCAACATAAAGCTATCTCTTACTGTACATAAATTCTCGTTCTTATGATAGAATATTACAGTCTGTAATCCGGTATTATTCTCAGCCATCACCTTTAGCTGTATTGAAATATCCTTATTTTCTAAAATGTAGTAGACAATCGCTCCACTAATATTACTGAAACCATATTTAATACCCGCCAACAATCCCGCCATTTGAACATGCAACTGTTCATATAATTTCTCTCGATACATGATTAACCCAAAATTGAGGTTTGAATATTTATCTTCTTCCAAAACGGCATCCAAAATCCTTCTCTTAATCAGCTCTTTTTGCCGTAAAATAGTATCTTCATAGGTACTTTGTAAATCATCTATACAGTCAGACAGGCTTTTGTTTAGCTCTTCCTGAGAGCAAGGTTTCAGCAAAAAGTGCTTAACACCATAGCTCATGGCC
The DNA here is from genome assembly GCA_047973235.1 of Suipraeoptans sp. GTDB lineage: Bacteria > Bacillota > Clostridia > Lachnospirales > Lachnospiraceae > Aequitasia. The sequence goes on from JBKEBP010000049.1 coordinate 15,854, forward strand.
TGCTTTGCATAATCAAGGCTACCATATCCTGTAAAAATTATAAATCGAATAGTGGGTCGAACAGTTCTTATTTTTTCAATCAGTTCAAGTCCAGATATTTCGGGCATATTTATATCTGTAATCACGATATCTATTGTATTTTCCTTCAGGTAATTGAAAGTTTCAATACTTGAGTAAAATATAGCTTCCACGTTTACAGAAAAATCACTTTTCTCCACAAGCATAGCAATTCCATTGGCACTGATCTCTTCATCATCAATGATAATAACCTTATATTTCCTCATTTTCATTTTCACCTTCCCATTTTTTTATATCTGAATCCCTTGGAATTTCTATGATCACAACTGTTTTTTCGTCTTGAATAGAATCAATTGTCATTTTCGCCTCTTTACCATAAATAGCAAATAACCGTTTTTCAATGTTTTTAAGGCCTACCCCTGTTGATCTGCTATTAACGGTTGCAGAAGAATTCCCAAATCCTGGTCCATCATCCATTACTCGTATATACAAATGCTTATCCGTAAAGAAAATCTCCAAACCAATATGCATCGGGCGATTTACTTTCTCAACGCCGTATTTAATTGAATTTTCAATAAGTGGCTGAATAATCAATCTTGGAATTTTAAATATTCTGGTTTCTTCCTGAATCCAACTCTCAAAAACCATACGAGATTTAAAACGAAGCTTCTGAATCTTAATATAGGCCTGAATAATATCTAGTTCCTCCTGAATTGTTTCAACCTTTTTCTTATCATCAAGCTTCTCACGCAATAAAAGTGCTAGAGCTGTAATCATATCAGAAAGTTCTGTTTCGCCTTTTCTAAGAGCCATAAAATTCATAGAATTTAATGTGTTATATAAAAAGTGAGGATTTAACTGAGACTGCAAAAACTTATACTCCATCTCCTGACTTAATAGTTTCGATTTATAGTCATTGATTACAAGCTCATCTATATGATGAATCAACGAGTGAAAACTATTATAAAGTACACCCACCTCATCATCACGTCCAAATGCAATATCTGGATCCTGAATCTTTTTAAAATTATCAAAATCATGCTTATTCGTAAAATCATTCATACTACTTGCCAACTTATTTATCGGCTCTATTAAACTCTTTAAATAGTGATTGCTGCCCCTGATCCCAATGATCATTAGAGTTATTATAATAATCAGAAGAAGAAATGTTATCTGCAGGACATTTTTAATCAGTTGATTATTCACTAAAAAGTAGAAACATTGAAGTTCATTTCCTCCAATATATAGCTTAGTCCTCTGCATATAATAATTCTTATTATTTACGTTATGAAAGGTATAAGAATTGATCATGTCAGTAGCTGTTAGATTTTTATTTATGAAATCAACATATGTGCCATAACCTTCTAAATCAGTTGTATAGAACTCTCCATTTTTCTCTAATACAAAGAAATCATCTTTATTAAAAATACCTGTGCTATCAAAAGTTTCTTGAATAAACCTGGTATTCACCTCCACAACTGCAATTCCAATGCGGCTCATAGAATTGTCTCTGGTGCCATATATATTCTTAATATATATGGCCTTATTTAAATCCTTATCAAAAAACCATATCTCCTGATTATACTTTTTCGAAATCATACTAAGCATTTCATCCAACGACATACCTTGAAAATAATGTTCTTTGTCATATACACTACCTACCATAACATTTTGATAATTATCTACAATAATAGTATTTAGAATATAAATTTGGTTGGCCAATAACCAGTACAATTCCTTTCGCATAGCATTAAAGTTAGGTATAGATTCTTTTATTCCTTCCATCCTCTGGTTAGATAAGTTCAGATTATCTTGAATTACACTACTCTGATGAACATCTGTAATAATTCGCTCAGTGGTTTTAAACGTTTCTTCGATATCATGTGTCATCATGATTAACTTTTCCTGGTTCCTTATATATATTTCGGATGACAACATTTTGACAGAAAAAAAGACTATTGTCATAATTACAACCGAAACAAAGAAAAAAATGAGATTAAATAAAAATTTAAGCTTTCTATGATAAGATAATCTTCGATAATATTTTATATAATCTGGTTTTTTCATATTATATCCCTCAACCTTAAATTCTCATTAATCACTTTTGCAAATTAGTATGAGAAATAAGCATATCCTGTGCAATTTTCTCTGAACAGGATATGCTATTCCTCATAAAGATAATAACAGATATTCTACTTATTCTTGATAAATATTTGTACTTCGAACGATTTTAGTCGCCCTTCTTCCTCTCCTCTAATCATCTGATATGAGGAATCAATCTTAAAGCTCTTTTCAATATTGGAGTGATTTATAGCAAACAGCCATTCACAGTCTCCTTGCTGACGTGTTGCCAACTCCACACCTGCATCTGTACTGCCCAGTCTTTCAACCTCAGCACTGTCAGCAATATCACTCAGCAGTGCAGCCATAAGTTCTTCATCAGGTTCTGTTCCAATATAATAACAACTGCCCTCGCCAAAACAATGCTTAGTAACTACTGCATCACCTTTATAATATTCGCTGGCATAAGACGCTAATACTTTTGTATTTTCTGATGAGCAATGCAGAAGATCGCTCCAGATATTTGCACTATATTCTTTTGAATTATAATTAATTTTAACACTTGTATCCCGAAGGCAATCATAGTCCAGCACTTCTATACCAGTCAAATCAGAAAGTCGCCCCGGCAGTTGCCGTTCAGTCATACAGATATTATGCTCGTCTTTAACGCCAGTTCGCATAGTCAAGATCAGATGTCCACCATTTTTTACATATTGTAAATATTTATCCTCCAGCTCTGGCGTCATCAAATACTGCAATGGTGCAATTAACAGCTTATACTTTGAAAAAACCCTATCCTCTGGTACGAAATCTACCGCTATCTGTTCTTCATATAATGCCTTATAATATTTTTTTATTTGCCCTGTATATGATAACTCCGGATTATGTGGTTGTATCTGAAAAGCATACTCTTGGCGAAACGAAAAGACAATCCCGACATCCGGGCTCGGCATGCTACCCTGCATTTGTTCCATTATCGGTGTCATCTCATGTACCAGCGTCTTTAATTCCTCATATCTTCGCCCTGGAATTCCGCTATGTGGTAAAATTCCATGCCAATATTGTTCTGTTCCTATGCTACAAGTCCTCCAGCGGAAAAATACGATTGTATCCGCCCCATGTGCGATCGACTGCAGCACCCAACCCGATAATTGTCCCGGCTGCGGAGCTCTCCCCATATAATCCCATCCGGTGATTCCGGACTGCTGCTCCATAATCCAAAAATTCTTATTTTTATAACTCCTGACCACATCAAGGATTGCTGCCAACTCGTGAGCATCGACCTGAGGCTGTTTTCCATAAAATCCTCCCGGATATTGATCATGACTAACAAAATCCAGTGGCTTTGCCAAATCGTAGTAATCCACCTTATTGGCAAACCCCATATAATTATGGGTGATAAATTGAGTCGGACAATACTTTCTGATAATATCAGTCTGCTCCTTCAAAAACTCTACAATCAAATCCGAACAAAAGCATTTCCAATCAAGCATAGCAGAAGGGTTTTCACCAGCTACTGTTATTTGCGGTGTGAATACCTCCTCAAAGCAATTATATTCCTGGCTCCAAAATGCATTCCCCCAGCTATTATTTAAGTTATCCACTGTTTGGTATTTCTTTTTCAGCCATGTCTGATAGCGTTTTCGGCAATTCCCACAGGTACATAAATCTTCATGGCTATTTCCCAGCTCATTATCCGGCTGCCAGCCAATCACATATTCGTTTCTACCATATCTCTGTGCCAGCTCTGTAACTAATTTTCGAATTAGCTCACGATACTTCGGGCTTGATTGACAATCATGATGTCGCCCACCGAATCCACGTGCTCTTCCTTGACGATCTTGTGGCAGCACCTCCGGATATTTATTAACCATCCATGCTGGTGGTGCAGCACTCGGCGTACCCAACACCACCTTAATCCCGCTTTTTCCAAACAGATTTATCGCATCATCCAACCAGGAAAACTCATATTTTCCTTCTTCTGGCTCCATTTTATGCCAAGAGAATTCACCAAGTCTAACCAACTGTAGCCCCATCTCTTTCATCAACTCAGCATCTGTCCCCCAACGTTGCCTTGGCCAATGTTCTGGATAATAATCTACTCCAAAATGTAAACTCATGTCATTCCTCCATTTGTTCTCAATATTATTCCTTAACTGCTCCTACAGTCAAACCTGACATAAAAAACTTTGATGCACATAAGAATGCAATCAATAGCGGTAATACTGCACAAGTATTCGCCAACATAATCGCACCATAATCATTCCCCCTGTCACTTACCATTGATTTCAATGCCAATGGTAAGGTCTGCAGGTTGGATTTTCTTAAAATTAAAAGTGGTTGCATGAAATCGTTCCATGCATTTACAAACTGCATGATTCCTAAGGCTGCATAAGCAGGCATCAAAATTGGTGCTATCACCCGAAAAAAGATTGTCCACTCGCTGCACCCATCTATTTTAGCAGCTTCACGTAAAGACAGCGGGACATTATTCTGACAAAATTGCTTCATCCAGAAAATTCCGAACGCATTTGCACACCCCGGCACAACGAGAGCCCAATAACTATTGATTCCTCCCATTTTTGATATCATCATAAACCATGGAATTATCCCGGCCGTAAAAGGGATCATCATCGTCGTTAACAGCAGTGTAAATAGCTTTTGTTTTCCTGGAAAATCATAAGTTGCAAAAACATAGCCACCCATTGAACAAAATAACAACGTTAAAAAAGTGTAGGAGAACGTCACAATACAACTGTTGATAAATGCTTTTATAATATCAATCTGTTCCCGCATATTTTTATAATTCGCTGCCAGATTGCTCCCAAACCACAGTCGGGGTGGGAAAGAAAAGATCTCATTCGTTGATAATGTTGACATTACAAACATCATGTAAAAGGGTATCAACATAAGTACAGCAATCAATGATAATATTAAATATATACTTATTTTTTTAGTTTTTTTCATGAGCCTTTCTTCCTCTCATTTCCTGCCGCAGACCATTTGTTAAACACTACCGAAAATATGATAATAACTATAGTAATCACATATGCCACCGAGGATGCATATCCGTATGCAGTGCCTCCCTGGGGAGCTTTATTAAGCAAATACATCATTAAAGTCAAACCACCATTGTTAATACCACCATCCCATTTAGAGTTAGTCAATATAAAGGGCTCTGTAAATAAATTAAACATGCCAATTGCTGACTGCACCAAGGTAAATACAATGATCGGTTTTAGCAGGGGAATCGTAATCCGCCGAATGGTTTGAAAATGTCCTGCTCCATCGATTCTGGCTGCTTCATAAATATCTTGACTGATCCCCTGCATACCAGACAGATAAATCACCATATTCCAACCAATCCATTTCCATGCAAACATAACAATTACTGCAACCTTTATCAGGGAACCATCTCCCCCAAGCCAGTTCACTTTTTCTGCCCCCAAAAGATTTAGCCCAAAGTTAATCAAGCCAAAGTTATTACTAAATAACTGTTGAAAAATAATTGAAATTGCAACAGAACTGGTAACCATTGGGATGAAATAAATAGTTTTAAAAACGTTCTCACCTTTAACTATTTTTGAGTTTAGAATATATGCCAGTATAAGTCCACCAAGCAAAATTGGAATATGTGCAATAATTCCGATTATCAATGTATTAGAAAAAGCTTTCCAAAACAACATGTCTTTGAATAGATTTATATAGTTTTCTATCCCTATAAAATGCATTGCTGACATTCCATCCCAACGAAAAAAACTCAATGTAAACCCAGCAATAATAGAAAACAAGCTAAAAACTATGAATAGTATAAAAAACGGAGCAATGTATGCGTACGCAACTCGATTTCGATATAGAGTTGCTATTAATTCTTTTCTCTTCTCTTTCCGTCTCATCATCTCTCCTTATTGCCTTTTGCTTCTATTCATTCCACATTCCAGCATCTTTATAGACTTGAATCTGTTGGTTTTTCAATTCTGCGGTTGCTGCCTCTATGTCTTTTGCAAACTGTTCTTTAATCTCTTCCGCACTAAGTCCTGCATTTAGCCCTGAGTTTACAGATGTAAAAATACAAGCCTCTGCTGTCACATCCATCATAGTATTAAACACCGGCTCCAAGTCTTCTGCAATTGTCGCCCATAAAGCTTTTGTCTTCTGCCCACCAAAATAAGCGTCTTCAGCTTCATAGATAGCTGTATCATCATAAGCTGGCATATACGCAGGGAAATAATCTACTGCAGCCAGCATCTCGTTCTGTGCCCGAGCCGTCGTAAGCATATACTGAATAAATGCCCATGCTGCCTCTTTATTTTTACTTTGTTCCGGAATTGCCAAGAATGACCCACCCCAGTTACAATGTTCTATGCCTCCTGGCAGTTCTGTCACCCCCCAGAGCCCAGTACCATCAGGATCTATATCATTTTTCAAAAAGCCGCCAAACCAGCCTCCAGTTGCTACAGAAACGCAGGCACCACTATCATATCCTGCATATGCCTCTGTACTCCACATATCCACATTCATATCCCAGCCATTCTCTCTGATCTGGATTATCGTATTAAGGCAATCAATATCACCTTCTCGATCTAATTTAAGAGTCAAATCTTCATTATAAAAATCCCTGTTACAGAACATAAGTTGATAAAAATATGCTGCATCTGGTACAAGCCATCTTTCACCAGGAATACACACAGCCTCTGATACTTTTAAAACGCCCTCCCAGGTACTCATTAGCTTGGCAACTGCCTCTGGTTCTGTCGGAAGTCCGCATTCTTCAAACACATCTGTACGATAAAAATATGTACATGGCCCAACATCCCATGGAAGTGCTACAAATTGACTGCCATTTACAGAATAGCACTGCTCCCACTTAAGCGGAATAAAATCTTCTTTATATTGCTCGATGTTGTATGGTTCTTCCAATAAATTTACTAGTGCACTGGAATCTCTATATTGAGCAATGTATGCACCTTCTATCATTGCCACATCTGGGGCTCCCGAACCTGCAGCCAATGAAGTTGACAGGGACTGCATATGAACAGTAGTATCGTTAAATTCAAACTCAACTTCTATATTGGGGTACATTTCATTAAAGCCTTCAAGAGCAGCTTTAAACCCATCATCACCTGATGGCCATCCGGCTACTGTTATTGTTGCTGTAATGTCTTTCGCAGCAGTCGCTTCTCCAGCCGCCAGTACCGACGTATCTGAATCTCCCGAATCGGTTCCTTGGTTTTCCGTAGTTGATGAATTATTATTTCCGCACGCCGTAGCTAAAACTAACATGATTCCTGCAAGTACAAAAGAAATTATTTTTTTTGCTTTGGTTTTCATCATAATTAACCTCCATAAACAAAGCGGGTACTATCGTTTTAAATATCTCTTACGGATTCCCCTTCCTCGAGATATGATTTTATAGAAGAAATAGCATTTACTCTTTTTCCATTAATTACATCGTTCAAAACATCAACACATGCCTCAGCTTGTTCCTGAATATTAAGTGCAACGGTTGTGAGGAGCGGTTTTGTATTTTTACGTTTATTTATGCCATCTATTCCCATAACGGAAATATCCGTCGGAATTTGATACCCCAACTGCTTAAACCGCGAAATTACACCCAATGCATATTCATCATTAAAGCACATGATTGCTGTAGCATCACATTTTCGGTCAACAAACGTATCTACCATCGCCATTCCTGCTTCAAAGAAAAATTCTCTTTCAAAGTTATCCGTCTGTTCTTCTGATACTGGAGTTACAAAAACATATTTAGCATGTCGTTTTCCCATGATAGGCTTCATAACATTTTCAAATGCTACATTTCGGGAATGAATGGTATTTGAGGTTCGGCTTTTTATACCAAATGGTGTACCATAAGCTATCTTTTTATGCCCTCTTTTCATTAAATAAGCAAGTCCTTTTTCCATCGCTTCATAAGTATTTACATCCACATAAGGAATTCTTTTTGTCCTGACAACTGGAACACCGTAAGATGCACTAACCATTGGAATAAAAAAATTATTACCAACTAACTGCTGAAGTTCAAGAGCATTCCCCTCACTTTCAACAATAATTCCATCTAATAATAAGTTTCTGAAACGCTCCTCATTAAAACTATTAAACAAGAACATTGTGTAGCCCTTTTTATTGGCATAGCTTGATAATGCACCAAATAGTTCAATATAAAATGAATTGTAAATGTTTACACTAAAGAAACCTAATTGATATGTTCTTGCATCTTTTAGCGAATTACTGATAGGATTCGGCCGGTATCCTAATTCTCTTACTGCTTTAAAAATTGCTTCTTTTTTTTCTTTGGCTACATACCCTCTTCCATTCATCGTTCGTGACACGACACTTACTGATACCCCTGCTCGTTCTGCTACATCTTTTCGTGTAATCATTGCTTTTCCTCCTACCCTTTTATCTTAACGTTATTGGTTTATTATTTCAACTATAGTTTATGTGCACACATGAGTCATAGTGCAATATTACCAAATTCAATATATTATTACAAGAGCTCTTAGTAATTAACAATCTGCTTTCCAAATATCGTAACCTTGTTTTTATAGCATTCTAATATTGATTATTTTAATTACACAAGGCAAAAAACTGATCCAATAACTGCAAGCGTCAAGCAAGACCATGTACAAAAAAAGTATTTCCTTTATGATATCTTTAAATGAGAAATCAGATTTGGTCTTGCCTCCTCTTTAAACATCAATATTGGTTACTCAGAATACCAAAAAGGGAGCTGTTTCAATAATCGAACTCAGCTTTTCCAATTCAAAATTTCCCTCTCCGGCTCTTCAATTCCTTTTATCATGTTGTTTGTCTGTTTAAAAACGACTTTAACAAATACGAGCAACCTAACCGCTGTAATTCATCTATAACTGAATCAAACTCATCTTCTGTTAAATCTTCTTTGCTATAATTTTCAAAATCCTGCTCAGCAGCCATAAGCATAAAAATTGGCAGTTCCTTTGCTCTCCCCCGCTCCTCTAATGTCATTTTACGACCCATCAAATCACATAATAAATCCCCTGACATTTCGTCCATTCTATTTTTCATTATCTCTATCCCTCTCTTTTGCTCATTTTCTTTACCCATCTGCATAAACACTTAATACATCATTTCCATATACATTCCTCCTCATATAATAAGTTTGTAGCCAAGTAAAACAGGTTACAGACTTATTCTTTTTTATGATATAGATGAAGGATTACTCTATTACATCTTGGAGATTCTACTCCATTCATGCTGATCATCCTTTTAACATCTATATAGTTAATAGTTACATCTTATAATCAGGTATCCCAAATGCTATAATGATTCTCATAAGAATCGTAGCTATGGTCGC
>JBKEBP010000052.1:0-9958 GCA_047973235.1 Suipraeoptans sp.
ATTAACATTTGCCGAGGTTAATCCGCTAGATACCATAGTAGGACAGATGGATCAGGCCTTTGCTGATAAGGTTGAGGAACTCTCAGGTGGAACAATGAAAATTGATATTCAGGCAAACGGAGTACTTGGAGCGGAAAATGATGTTCTCGATGCTATGCTCGGTGGTGGTGGCACTATTGATATGTCTCGTATATCAGCCTTTGCTTTAACAAGTTACGGTGGTGAGAAGTCAATGTTATTATCAATACCGTATACATTTGTAAGCAGAGAACATTTTTGGAATTTTGCGGAATCAGATTTGGCTGAAGAATTTCTAATGGAATCACAGGAAAATGGTAGTGGTGTACGTGGACTTTTCTATGGAGAAGAAGGATTTAGACATTTCTTCACTACAAATGAGGTTAGTGACTTAGAAGATTTAAATGGAATGAAGATAAGAGTTTCAAATGACCCTATTATGAATGGAATGGTTGAAGGATTAGGAGCGTACCCTACAGTTGTAGATTTTGGTGAGCTATACTCAGCACTTCAAACGGGAGTTGTTGATGGAGCAGAGCAACCAATAGCTAATTACAAGTCAAATGCATTTCCGGAAGTTGCAAATAACCTCATTTTAGATGGACATACTTTAGGTGCAGTTCAAGTAGTTATCACTGACGCTGCATGGGATAGCTTAACTGAGGAGCAACAACAAATACTAATTGAAGCAGGAGAGTATGCATCAGCACTTAATAAAGAAAGTTCGCAATCAGCGGAAGACGAAGTGTTAGAAGAGCTAAAAGCAGAGGGAGTTAATGTTGTCGAGGTAACGGATATTACTAAATGGCAAGATGCTTGTAAAGAGATAATTGAATCTTCAACAGCAGATAACAAGGAACTCTATCAGAAGATACTGGATATGCAATAGGAGGATATCATGCCGAAGCTTTTTAATTCAATAGACAAAATAAAACCGGCTTATGACATGGTGTATAAATTCACAGTTTTTATATGTAAGATTTTGCTTATTGTAGATATTGTAATTACAACAATGTCAGTTCTTGGACGTTACATTTCGTTTATTCCGGATCCGGCATGGAGCGAAGAAATAGTTCTCACTTGTATGGCGTATATGGCGGTGTTATCAGCCGCCTTAGCTATACGAAGAGGTGCACATATAAGAATGACTGCATTTGACAGATATTTGCCTAAGAAGTTAGTAGTTAGCTTGGATATAGTCGCAGACGTCGCTGTATTTATTCTGGCTATTGTAATGATTGCGGTAGGCTGGAAATATGCTGTAGAGATTGGCGCAAAGGGGACATATATTAGTATTCCTACGCTGTCTCGTTTTTGGAAATACTTTCCTATTCCATTAGCCGGTGTGGCAATGTTAGTTTTTGAAATAGAAGCAGTATATAACCATATAAAGCGCCTATTTGTGAAGGATATGAAGGAGGTAAATACTGATGGAGGTAAATAGTTTAGCAATTGCAGTTCTCCTTATAAGCTTTTTAGTTATGGTGTTTCTACGATTTCCAATTGCATATGCAGTGGCACTATCTTCAGTACTATGCCTTTTATCACAAGGACTTCCGTTAAACACTATATGCCAACAAATGGTAAAGGGTATCAGCTCGTTTTCATTGATGGCTGTTCCATTCTTTATTACAATGGGCTGTTTGATGGGTTCGGGTGGAATATCCGAGAAATTGATTGCACTTGCAAATGCATGTGTGGGATGGATGCGAGGTGGTATGGCAATGGTTAATATCGTTGCATCATATTTCTTCGGAGGTATATCGGGGTCGGCAGCAGCGGATACAGCGTCTCTTGGAAGCTTGTTAATTCCTATGATGGTCGACCAAGGATATGACGATGATTTCTCTACAGCAGTAACAATTACATCTTCATGTGAAGGACTACTCGTGCCACCTAGCCATAATATGGTTATTTATGCAACGACTGCAGGTGGAATATCTGTAGGAAGCTTGTTTCTGGCGGGATATCTACCGGGAGCATTGCTTGCCGGAACACTGATGATTGGATCATATATTATATCAAAAAGAAGAAATTATCCAAAAGGTGCACCGTTTAGCATCAAGAATTTAATAAAACAACTGAGTGTTTCATTTTGGGCACTTGCAGCGATACTAATAGTAGTATTTGGAGTAGTAGGCGGTGTGTTTACAGCTACTGAATCAGCTGCTATAGCAGTAGTATACAGCTTGATTGTAAGCGTATTTATATACAAAGGTCTTAACTGGAAAGGCGTATGGAAGGTTCTGGAGCAATGTGTAGATACCTTGTCTATAGTATTAATCCTGATAGCTACATCATCTATATTTGGATTTTGTATGACAACACTGCATGTTCCGAAACTTGCAGCCGAGGCAATAATTGGATTAACAGACAATCCGATAGTACTTGTTTTACTACTAAATTTAATTCTACTTATTTTGGGCTGTTTGATGGATATGGCGCCTATTATATTGATTGCTGTACCAATATTACTACCTATAGCGACATCTGTAGGTATAGACCCGATACAGTTTGGTATTATGGTAATACTTAACTGCGGTATCGGACTTTTAACGCCACCTGTTGGTGCAGTACTATTCATTGGCTCTGCAGTTTCAAAAGTACCGATGGAGCGAGTTGTAAAAGCAACAATGCCATTTTATCTATGCATGATAGTTACATTGCTTTTATTATCATGTGTACCGGCAATCAGCTTATGGCTTCCATCGATTTTTGGGTAAAATATATGACTTATAAATTTGATTACAAAATGAGAACGATAGATTTTTTCTATCTTATTATGAAAAATACATATTCTTCTCTTGCAGGAATGGTAAATGTGGTATTTACAGCAGCGATGATTTTGCTGACTTATAGATTCGGTATGCAGGTAAATGGATTGGTATTTGTATTGCTAATTATAGGATGTGTACTGTTTCCGGTAATACAACCTGTGTGTATATATAAAAAGGCGAAGAAAAAAGTATCTGAAATACCCGGAGATATGCAAATTGCTATTTCGGATAAGGGAATCAGTGTTTATGGTGATGAGTCTAAAACAGAAATTCCTTATAAGAAATTTGTAAAGGTAGTTAGAGACTCGCAAATGGTAATACTAATGCTTAGCACAGGTGCCGGATATATGCTCAGTAATCGCACTCTCGGAGAACAAAAAGAAGAGGTGTATGAATATATACGGATAAGAACAGAATAGCTTTAATTCAAACAATTCGCTTTTCGCGCTTTCATATGTAGGTCGGGAGGTCATTTCCATCCCGACCTATGTTACAATAACATTTAGAAGAAGAAATCTAAAAGAGTTGGGATGAGGAGAAAAGGAACTGTGATTAAAATAAGGAATGTGTGGTACACACTTACTATACGTAAGAAGATAGGCATATTTACAGGAGTAGTATTTTTAATAATTCTTGTGGCTGTGCTTTTCAGTGTGTGGACATTTAGGTTTGCACTAACAGACTTTAACCAGATTTTAAAAGAGGATGACGCAGTTAGTGCGTATACAAAAGCTATGGGTGTAGAGGCTCGTGCTTTTGAAGAATATACAAGAAATCCAAACTTAGAGACAAAAGAGATTTTGCGCATTGCTGCTGAAGAAACAGAGATACAAATCGATGAGCTGCCATATTCATATATGGAAATGAACGAAGACCGATACATTGTAACTCGATCTATAATAAACAGCTACGCAACTTATCAAATTGAAAGAGATATTTTTACTCAGAATTATCAAGAGGGTATCAAAGCTGCAAATTTACAGGAGATATACACTATGCAATCGTATCTTAACGAATACGGTTCAAGGTTAATGGAATATACCTTAAGGGATGGTAGTGAAACATATCAAGAGCAATTGAAATTTATGCAGATAGTACCAATAGTTATTATCAGCATAGGGTTATTACTAGTCGTTGGAATCATTAAATTATCTGAAATGATGAACTCTGCTGTAATAAATCCTGTTATGAAACTGGTAGGAGCATCTAAGAAGATTGCTGCAAATGATTTTTTTATAGATGATGTAGAAGTTAAAAGTCAAGATGAGTTAGGAGAGCTGGTTCGTGCTTTTAACAAAATGAAATATGCAACGGGGGAATACATCTTAGGGCAAGAAGAGAAACAAAAGACACAAGAGCTGCTTTATGCCGAGGAGTTGGAGAAATTAGCACTTGAAAATCAGCTGGACGCGATGAAGATGGAAGTACTTAAGAATCAAATAAATCCGCATTTCCTCTTTAATACGCTAAATGTAATTGGTGGGATGGCGAATCTGGAAGATGCACAGACTACTGAAACAATGATTAAAGCTCTTAGTACTTTATTTCGGTATAATCTTAAAACAACAGAGACAGAAGTTCCGCTAATAAAAGAACTTTACGTAACCAAACAGTATATGTACCTTCAAAGTATGAGGTTTGGTAATCGTATTTCATATAATGTTAAATGCAATGTAAATGAAGAAACGACTATCGTGCCGACATTTGTACTTCAACCGCTCGTTGAGAATGCAATACTCCACGGAATCTCTAAACGTGAAGAAGGTGGCAGCATAAAAATAGAGATAACTTCTAAAGAAGACATTCTTATGATTGAAATAATAGATGATGGAATTGGGATGAGCGAAGAGAAACTGACACAGTTAGATAAGAAACTTAGAGAAAAGCAAAAAGATAATTCCGGAATAGGACTCGGAAATGTGTATAGACGCATTCACACAATGTATAAGAAGTCTAAATTCTGTATACATAGTCAAGAAGGCGAGGGGACCACTATAGAAATTGAGATACCGCTAAAGGAGGTGAGCTAGCCATGTATAGAGTATTAATCGCAGATGATGAGCCAATCGAGAGGAAAGCTGTCGCTAAAACACTTGATAAACATTTTGATAATCAGCTCGAACTGGTTAGTGTAGCTAATGGAAGAGAAGCAATAGAAAAGTTTAAAGAAAAGCCCACGCATTTAGTTATACTAGACATCGAAATGCCGGGGATAAACGGACTTGAAGCTGCGGAGGTAATAAGAAGACTTGATGAGCATGTGGTGATTGTATTTCTAACTGCATTTGATGAATTTGCTTATGCTAAAAGAGCGTTGGGAGTTCAGGCACTTGACTACTTGCTAAAACCGGCACTTGAAGAGGAACTCATAGCAGTAGTGGAAATTGCACTAGGAAAGTTTGGGGATTTTGGGAATAAAGATACATCAGAAACGACTATAACAGTAGATGCTAATGCAATAACGGATGAAGCTGAGAAATCATTATCATATATTAAAACAGAAGCGATTAAGAAGGAGGTTCTGGCATATATAGAGGATAATTATAGAGATGATATATCTCTTCAAAATATAGCGGGGCATATGCGGTACTCAGATGCATACTTCTGCAATATGTTTAAGCACTGTTTTGAGAAAAGCTTCACGACCTATTTATCTGAATTCAGAATTAATAAAGCAAAAGGATTACTAAAAGACGTTACGATAAATATGAAAAATGTTAGCAAAGAAGTAGGCTTTCGTGATTCGAATTATTTTGCCCGTGTCTTCAAAAGACACATAGGCATTACACCGAGCGAGTATCGCAGCGAGGTGCTTAGATGAAAAACAAGATATTATTTGCGATTGGAATCGTATTGGTCTTATTCGTACTAATATATGCAACAACACTTTATAGTGGAGGCCGTGCAGTTGACGAACCTGAAATTATCCTGTCTTATGCGGAGAATCAGACGGCCGACTATCCTACCACACTAGGAGGGTACAAATTTGCAGAGCTGGTAGAAGAGCGAAGTGAGGGCAGAATAAAAGTATTAGTAAAACCGGAAGCAGAGCTTGGCAGTGAAACGGAAGTAATTAAGCAGATGCAGTTTGGGGGTATTGATTTCGCACGCGTGTCCTTAGCACAGTTATATGCGTATTTGCCGGCACTTAGCGTATTACAGATGCCGTATTTATACAAAGACTCAGAGCACATGTGGAAGGTGCTCGACGGAGAAATAGGTGACGAGTTTTTAAGTGGGTTTGATTCAGCGGGGCTAGTTGGACTATCGTGGTATGATGCCGGTGCAAGAAATTTCTATTCAACAAAACCGATAACATCCCTCGAAGATATCGAAGGTATGAGAATTCGTGTTCAGGATTCACAACTAATGAAGGATGTTATAGAAGCACTTGGTGCTGTAACGGTAACAGTAGATTATGCAGATGTGTATTCGGCTTTGCAACTCGGAGACGTCGAAGGTGCTGAGAATAACTGGTCGTCATATGTAGCTATGGAGCACTATGAAGTGGCTAAGTATTTTACTGAAGATCAGCATATTAGGCTTCCGGAAGTACAGGTAATTTCTTCAACAACTTGGGATAAGTTGTCCGAGGAAGACAGAGAAATGATTATAGAATGTGCAAAGGAATCAGCTATTTACGAGAGAAAACTTTGGGTAGAACAAGCAGAGGAATCAAAAGCAATTGCACTGGATAAGGGTGTAATACTAATTGAGTTAGATGAAAAAGAAAAAGAGAAATTCTATCAGGCCACTCAAGTAGTGTATGAGGAATATTGCGAGGAATATATGGATATAATCAATAAAATTGCGACAATAGGAGAATAGTGAAGATGTTTGATTTTTTAAAAGACAGGAATAAGAAGATACAATTTGTAAATAGCTATTTGATATTTTTTATAAATGGGCTCCTTGCATTGTCAATTGGGGCAATTCTGCCGTATATTCGTGACGAAAGAGGTCTGGATTATGTATTCTGCGGAATGATATTGAGCCTACACTCAATCGGAAATTTGGCTTCAAGTTTTGCAGGAGGTATACTTCCGACATTTATTGGCAGAAAGAGGAGTATACTGTTGTTCAACGCTTTTTTTGCATTAGCGTATATTTTTATTATTGCATTTGATAATAGACTTATGATTGCAGCTGCATTTTTTATGACAGGACTGGCGCGAGGTGCAACCAGCAACTTCTGCAATGCACTGGTTAATAGTCTGGCTCCGGGGAAGGCATGGATTATTAATTGCCTTCATGCAATGTTCTCGGTAGGAGCATTCCTATTTCCTATAATTCTAGTGGTAATTACGATGCAAAATCCTGACAACTGGATAATTGTATGCTACTTTATGGCTATTATGGGAGCAATCAGCTGGATTTTATATCTTATGATGCCGCGAGAAGACATAAAGAAGCAATCGGAGAATGAAGATAATGCATCGGAACCGCAAAGAGGATTGAAATTTCTAAGAGAGCCGTTATTTTACTTATGTACCGGAGTACTGTTTTTTTATTTATGTGCTGAACAGGGAGTTATAGGTTGGTTGATAACGTATTTTAAAGATACGGGACTCATGAGTGCATCTCTGTCTCAGGTCATGGCAAGTGTTCTGTGGATTGCAATACTTGCAGGAAGACTCACAGTAGCCTTTCTGTCAACGAAGATAAATAAAGGCAAAATGTTAATTCTAATGGGAGTAGGACTCGTGCTCTTTTTCTTCTTATTACTGTTCAGTAAAAATCCTGTCATGATAGTAATAGGAATACTTGGATTTGGATTCTCAATGTCCGGTATATATCCAACTACCGTATCATTTGCAGGAATTCTATTAGAAAGATATGCATTTGTATGGAGTTTTATATTAACAACCGCAAGCCTGGGGTCAATAGTTATGCCGACGATAATAGGTAGAATTGCAGAAGGTCTGGGGATATTCTACGGAATGAGTGCAATCGTCGCAGTAGTATTTATTGATATGATTTTAATTGTGAAACTAGTTCAGTATACGAGAAAACAAGAAGTGATAGAAAAAGTGAGAGGTGCAGCGTGAAAGTAAACAAGAACCAGGTATGGAATTATAATAATCTAATAGATAGTGAACCGGCAGCAGAAGGTGTAAAGCGTAAGGTGTTGGCATACTGCGAAGAGCTGATGACTGTAGAGAACTACTTCGAAGAAGGAGCAATCGGAGCACGTCATCACCATTCACATACACAGATAACCTATGTTGTATCGGGACAATTTGAATTCGAAATAAACGGAATTAAGAAAATCGTTAACCCGGGAGATACAATGTTAAAGCAAGATAGCGTAATTCATGGATGTGTATGTAAGAAGGCGGGAATTTTATTGGATATATTCAACCCGATGCGAAAGGACTTTGTTGAGTAAAAATCTTGTAAATATCCTCTAGGTTATATATAATGATACAAGGGTTAAAAACCCAATGATTATTTACAGAAAAGAAAAAGCCTAGTAGGAGGAATCGCATTGAAAAAAGAATTAGTAATAGTTTTAGATTTTGGCGGTCAGTATAACCAGTTGGTTGCCAGAAGAGTAAGAGAGTCAAATGTATACTGCGAGATTTACTCTTATAAAACAGACATAGATAAGGTCAAAGAAATGAATCCGAAAGGAATTATACTAACCGGCGGTCCAAGCAGCGTATATGAAGACGATGCAGCAACATATTCTAAAGAACTATTTGAACTTGGGATACCCGTTCTTGGACTTTGCTACGGAGCACAGCTAATGACCCATATATTAGGCGGTGTAGTTGAGCCTGCTCCTGTAGGAGAATATGGTAAAACTGAAGTTATTATAGATATGCCGACCTCAAAGATATTTGAAGAAGTTCCTAAGAAAAGCATATGCTGGATGAGTCATTTTGATTATATCAAAAAGGAAGCACCCGGATTTACAGTAACAGCGCATACACATGATTGCCCGATTGCAGCAGCAGAAATCGAAGAGAAGAAGCTGTACGCACTTCAGTGGCACCCGGAAGTTTTGCACACAGAGTACGGTAAAACCATGATACATAACTTCCTCTACAAAGTTTGCGGATGCACAGGTGACTGGGCGATGTCCTCATTTGTAGCGGATTCAATCAGCAAAATAAAAGCTCAGGTTGGAAGCGGTAAAGTATTATGTGCACTCTCAGGTGGTGTTGATTCAGCTGTGGCAGCAGTTATGTTATCCAAAGCCGTGGGAGACCAACTTACATGTGTATTCGTAGACCACGGACTACTGCGTAAAAACGAAGCTGAAGAAGTTGAAGAAGTATTCGGTCCAAACGGACCATATAACTTAAACTTTATTAAAGTAGATGCCAAAGAGAGATTTTATGGTAAGCTGGCAGGCGTAACAGAGCCTGAACACAAAAGAAAAATCATCGGTGAAGAATTCATCCGAGTATTCGAAGAAGAAGCAAAAAAAATAGGTAAAGTAGACTTCCTCGTACAAGGGACCATTTATCCTGACGTAGTAGAAAGCGGTGTAGGCGGTGAATCACAAGTGATTAAGTCACACCACAACGTAGGTGGACTGCCTGACTATGTAGACTTCAAAGAGATAATAGAACCACTGCGTGACCTATTTAAAGACGAAGTACGCAGAGCAGGACTTGAACTTGGTATCCCTGAGAAACTAGTATATCGTCAACCATTCCCGGGACCGGGACTAGGCATACGAATCATCGGCGAAGTAAACGCTGCAAAAGTTAAGATAGTTCAAGACGCTGATGCCATATACAGAGAAGAAGTGGCAAACGCAGGCATAGATAGAGAACTTGGCCAATACTTCGCAGCACTAACAAATATGCAAAGCGTTGGTGTAATGGGTGATGAACGAACCTACGACTACGCAGTAGCCCTAAGAGCAGTCAATACAGTAGACTTTATGACAGCCGAAGCAAGCGAAATACCATGGGAAGTACTGCATAAAGTCACAAGCAGAATCATAAACGAGGTGGAACACGTCAACAGAGTACTGTACGATTTGACCAGTAAACCACCGGGAACTATAGAGTTTGAATAATTTTTTAAAGCTCGCAAACCTAGAGAAATCAAGGGTTGCGGGCTTTTTTTATGCCCTTTTGGCATTAAATCGGCATTATCAAGGGGCTATTGGATAATATCAATTTAATATCAGAACCAGAATCAAG
>JBKEBP010000082.1:0-15030 GCA_047973235.1 Suipraeoptans sp.
GAAAAAAAGTCATAAAAACAAAACCCTGAACTAAATCGACATGTGATAAAACACGATTTATTCAGGGTTTTGCTAATTTTCAATTTTTGAGGTCAAAATCGGTTATTTCCCGATAGCCCCAAAACCCTATTCACGTGCTATATGAAACTATTTGTTAGACAAATATATTATGATATGATATTCTAAGGTAGGTTGTTGGGACATAAGCACAAGAGGTGAAGAAATGCAGGATAAATCTAAGAATATGTTTAAAAAAGTGAGTAGTGAATCAGTGGTACAGCTTGTTATAAATAGCTTAACAGATGCTATGCTTAATAAGGATTTAAAACCAGGCGATAAGCTTCCTACTGAGGTGGAGTTGGCTGAGAGCTTAGGAGTTGGAAGAAATACAATAAGGGAAGCTATAAAGATTCTCGTATATCTGGGGGTATTGGAAATCCATAGACCGGAAGGAACTTTTGTCTGTGAAGGATTTAAGGAAAGTATGATAGACCCTATGATATATGGGATTATTTTAGATACCTCAGAGTCGTATGACAATCTGATGGAACTGCGTGAGCTAATGGAAGTAAGCGTTATGCAGATTGCGATGGAAAAAGGCAGTGATGAAGAAGTAAGTGATTTAGGAAAATTACTCGAAATAATGAAAGAGGAAATTTCTAAAGGCCCAAGTAACGTACAAAATGTTTTCGACGCAGATAATAATTTCCACCAAGCAATATCTGAAATGGGTGAGAACCCATTGCTGGACAAGATAAATAATGTAGTTAAAACACTTACACACTCTATAAGATTTAATACTGTAAAAACTATGCTTGAGACCAATAGAGGTGATGAGCTATTCGAGGCACATCAAGAATTGTATAGAATATTAGTACGCAAAGAAAAAAATAATATGCAAGACAATGTAAGACAAACATATTTTACTGAAGTAGGATATGAGACAATTGAAGAATAGTTTTGTAGAGTATTCAATTAATCAGGTCGTTCATCGCATAGACATTAAAATAGTAATATGGTATTATAAAAATGCGTGAAGTATTAGGAAATACAATACAGAAAGGGATAGAAATGAACAAAAACAATTTACTGGTAGGTCAGTCCGGTGGGCCTACGGCTGTTATTAACAGTAGCCTTCAAGGTGTAGTTAAAGCAGGTCTTGAAAGCAATGAAATCGGAACTGTTTACGGTATGGTAAACGGTATTGAAGGATTCTTAAAGGGCAATACTATTAATTTTACGGATGATGTATCTAAAGAAGATATTGAACTTCTTTGTACTACTCCCGGAGCATACCTTGGATCTTGTAGATTTAAAATGCCTGAAACATTAGAAGATGAGATATTTCCTAAAGCATTTGCAAAGTTTGAGGAGATGGGTATTGGATATGTTTTCTATAATGGTGGGAATGACTCAATGGATACAGTGAGTAAGATGTCCAGATACGCTGATAAAATAGGTAGTGATATCAAGTTTATCGGTGTTCCAAAAACAGTTGATAATGATTTGGTGATGACTGATCATACACCGGGATTTGCCAGTGCAGCAAGATATGTGGCAACTACTGTTAGAGAAATAGCAATAGATGCTAGTGTTTATGATAGTAAATCGGTAACTATAGTTGAGATTATGGGTAGACATGCAGGGTGGCTTACAGCGGCAGCAGCCCTTGCCAGAAATGAAGTGGGTGACAATCCACTGCTCGTTTATTTACCTGAAATAAACTTTGATTGTGACAAGTTCTTAAAAGATGTTGAAGCAGCGTTAGTTAAGAATCAAAATCTTGTAGTGTGTGTCTCAGAAGGTATTAACGATAAAGAAGGAACATTCATATGTGAATATGATTCATCGGCAGGAGTTGATTCTTTTGGTCACAAAATGCTGGCAGGATGTGGTAAATATCTTGAAAATCTTGTAAGAGACAAGTTGGGTGTGAAAGCGCGTTCGGTAGAGCTTAATGTTTCTCAAAGATGTTCTGCGATAATGCAATCTAAGACGGACCAACAGGAAGCAATAAACTGTGGAAGAGCAGCTGTAGCAGGAGCACTTAAAGGTGAAACCGGTAAAATGGTGGCATTTGACAGAACAAGCGGAAGTGATTATAGCATCACATACTCATTCCAGGATGTAAACGAAATTTGTAATAAAGAAAAGGTTGTACCAAATGAATGGATAACAAATGAAGGTTCAGATGTAAGTGATGAATTTATTGCTTATGCAAGACCTTTGATACAGGGAATAGTAGAAGTACCACTTGGAGAAGATGGATTACCTAAATACGTAAGGAGGACGAAGTAATGGCATTAGTAACAACAACTGAAATGTTTAAAAAAGCTTATGAGGGCGGATACGCAATAGGGGCATTCAATGTAAACAATATGGAAATCGTTCAAGGAATCACCGAGGCAGCAGGAGAGCTTAAATCACCGGTTATTCTACAGGTATCTAAGGGTGCAAGAGCATATGCAAATCACACATATTTAGTTAAACTTGTTGAGGCAGCACTTGCAGAGCAAGACATACCTATGGCACTTCATTTAGATCATGGTCCTGATTTCGAAACATGTAAGTCATGTATTGATGGTGGATTTACATCAGTTATGATAGATGCTTCTCATCATAGCTTTGCTGAGAATATTGAAATTACTAAAAAGGTAGTAGAGTATGCTCATGCTAAAGGAGTTGTAGTTGAAGCTGAGTTGGGACAATTAGCAGGAGTGGAAGACGAAGTAAGTGTATCAGCCGAAGATGCTTCATATACAAGACCTGAAGAAGTACAGGAGTTTGTTGATAAAACAGGAGTTGATTCTCTTGCAATAGCTATTGGAACAAGCCATGGTGCATTCAAATTCAAACCGGGTCAGAATCCTAAGCTAAGATTTGATATACTTGATGAGATTACTAAGTTAGTACCACAGTTCCCAATAGTTCTGCATGGTGCATCAAGTGTTCCTCAAGATTACGTTAAAATCATTCAAGAAAATGGCGGTCAGTTAAAGGATGCTATTGGAATTCCTGAAGACATGTTAAGACAAGCAGCTAAGTCAGCGGTTTGTAAAATCAACATCGATTCGGATTTAAGACTTGCTATGACAGCAGGAGTTAGACAGGTTCTTCATACAAATCCGGGGGCATTTGATCCTAGAGAGTATCTTAAGGTAGGACGTGCCAATGTAAAAGACATAGTAATGCATAAGATTACTAATGTACTAGGTAGTGATGGAAAAGCGTAAGGATATAATTAAATATAGTGTATAATAAATTTATGAGGCTGAGCATATACATGGTTCAGCCTCTATTTGCAATATTTACGTATTCATCACATGCTCATCATATTGGTATCTTATTATTAAAATATTAATTTATTAAATGGAACAGTCTATAATGAAACATGTTTTTGGAGGATGAGGTATGTACAAAGTATTAGTTGTTGACGATGAGGCAAAAATAAGAGAACTGGTCGGGAAATATGTTAAATTCGAAGGAAACGAAGTCTTTGAAGCATCAAATGGTATGGAGGCGGTAAGACTTTGTCGAGAAAATGATTATGATATAATTATAATGGATGTTATGATGCCGGAGCTTGATGGATTTTCGGCAATACGTGAAATAAAGAAGACTAAAG
This sequence comes from Suipraeoptans sp., assembly GCA_047973235.1. Lineage (GTDB taxonomy): Bacteria > Bacillota > Clostridia > Lachnospirales > Lachnospiraceae > Aequitasia. The sequence goes on from JBKEBP010000082.1 coordinate 3,626, forward strand.
ATATACCGGTTATTATGTTAACTGCAAGAGGCGAAGAATTTGACAAAATCCATGGTTTCGAATCCGGCATAGATGATTATGTTGTGAAGCCATTTTCACCGAAGGAATTAATGCTTAGAGTTTCTGCTATTTTAAAACGGACTAATCCTATAACCAATGAGAATGAGCATAATATATATTTAAAGGATACATTGGAAATTGATTTTACTTCTAGGGTAGTTCGAGTAGATGGAGAGGTAGTGGGTCTAGCACCAAAGGAGTATGACTTGCTATTTTATATTGTACAAAATAGAAATATTGCGCTCCCCCGAGAGAAGATACTTACTGACGTATGGGGTTATGATTTCTTTGGCGATGATAGAACATTGGATACACATATTAAAATGTTAAGAAAAGCACTTAAAGATAACAGTAGCAGTATAGTGACACTTCGGGGCATTGGATACCGTTTTGATGGATAGCGAGGCGTGAAATGAAGAAAAAAGTTTTAGGTATCAAATGGAAGATGTTTGGGTATTTACTTACATTTAGTATGATATTACTAATAATTTTAATACTATTTCAGACAGTGTTTCTTAACGATTTCTATGTTATGGTTAAGCAGAGATTTGTCAACAATCAAATAACTAAAATTAGTTCATATGTCAAAAATACAGATTGGGAAAGTATAAATACTTCAACACTTAGTCCTGATGAGTTATTTGTTGAAGTGTGGACAACGAATTGCAAGTTTAAAATGTCATCAGGAGCATTTGTAAGTGATATTCACAACCAGTTAATGCCGAATGAAATCGATGAGCTTATGGATTACTTTGAAGAAGGTAAAACTACTTATACAAAGAAAAATTACGCTAGTGATGGTAAAGGTGATAGGGGAAGAGAGAGTCTTCTAAGTGCACAACTTGTTAATGCAAATGATGGTGAAACATATATAGTTATTGTAAGCGCAGGGCTATCTCCCATAGATTCCGTTATCAGTACTATTAGGGTACAGCTAGTTGTAATTAGTATTATTATGATTCTATTTTCAGTTGTACTGGCTCTTATCATATCAAGAAATATATCAAAACCGATAGTAAAACTAAGTGAAGAGGCGAAAAAACTTGGTGAGGGAAAATATAACCAGGAATTTCAAGGGTCAGGATATAAAGAGGTTGTGCAATTAGCAGATACATTGTCTGAGGCATCTATTGAACTTGAGAAGACAGAGGAGCTACGCCGTGAGTTGATTGCAAACGTTTCTCATGACTTGAGAACACCACTCACTCTAATTACCGGATACAGTGAAATGATGCGAGATATGCCAAGTGAAGCTACAGCAGAAAATATGCAAGTGATAATTGATGAGTCAAGGCGACTTACGGATTTAGTGCAGGATCTCTTAGATATGTCTAAATTACAATCCGGTACGTACAAAATGAAAAATGAAAGCTTTGATTTAAATGAGCTCACTGAAGAGATAGTGGGGCGTGTATCCAGATTCTGTGAACAGGATGGATATACTATACAGTATGAATCTAATAGAGAAGTTATGATATTAGCTGATAGTAATAGAATATCACAGGTGATTTATAACTTTTTATTAAATGCAATTTTACATACCGGAGATGATAAACGGGTATATGCTAACATCACACATTATTCGGGGCGTGTTCGGCTTTCAGTCACAGATACGGGAAAGGGTATAGCTGCGGATGATATACCTCGTATTTGGGAGAGATATTATAAAGTTCAAAAGGATTTTGCACGAACTAACAGTGGAACAGGTTTAGGATTATCGATTGTCAAATCGATACTCGATAACATGAAGGGTGTTACATATGGTGTAAACTCAGAAATCGGTAAAGGATCGACATTTTGGTTTGAGATAGAGGGAGAAAATGCAAATGAAAATAAAGAGACTACTTGATTTGTCACAAACATTTTATCATAATAACCCGGGGTATTTGCCGTATGAATTGACAGAGATTAGTTATGAAACATTAAAGCCAAGAGACGGATATACATCGGAGCGTGTATATATGAACACACATACCTCGACGCACATAGATGCACCTATGTACCATTTCCCTGAAGGAAAATCGGTGGCAGATATAAGCGTAGAATCCCTTGTTGGCTCTGCTGTGGTGGTAGATCTGTTTGGTATAGCAGCACATACGGCTATTGAAGTAGAGCATTTGGAGAAATACGATAAAATTATTAAAGAAGATGACATTGTTCTGCTGTGTACAGGATGGGGTGAAAAAAGGGGCTGGACTTCAGCATATGTTGACAACTGGCCATATTTAGGAGAAGACGGTGCACAGTGGTTATTTGAAAAGAAAGTTAAAGGAATTGCGATAGATACCATGAGTATAGGCGGCCCAAAGGCGGGGGAAGGCCTTGTGCAGCATGAACTACTGCTGGGAGCTGATATCTGGTTAGGTGAAGAGTTGTATTTACCGAAAGAATTACTGGACTATGAGCGTTGGGATTTCATGTTTCTTCCATTAAAAATGGAAGGCTGTGGTGGCGCACCTGGAAGAGCGATTGCAATGATAACTGAATAGTAAAGGATTAATTATATAAAATGTAAGTGAAGTCGAATGACAATCGTGATTGGTTGTTGTTCGATTTTTTTAGTACGATTAAGTGGATTCGTTGAGATATGAAAAAATATTTGTTTTAAGGATACATTTTAATGTGTAAAGGGAGTTTTATTGGACAGTAAATCTGTTAATATATTTATATGAAAAGACCCACAGAGGTTATCTGCAGGTCTTCTCAAGTCATACTTGTAACTAATAATGTTTCAATCCACATACAATGATGAATGACTATTTAATTTTATTATCGAATTATGATAATGTCAACAATAGAATTATACTTATAACTTATAATAAAAAAATTTCTTGACTTTTTTGGGAATTATGTTACGATAGAATATATAAAAAGACACATTTGAATTTGAGAAAGGAATATTTTGAATATGGAAAATATTAATCAGAATGATTACATTGCACATTTCCGCGAAAAAAATATTAATGGCAAGAATATTGTCGAAAAGCAAAGTGTTAAAGAGCATTGTACGAATACGGCGAATATTGCAAGTTCTTTGTGTGAGCTGGATGTTTTGAAGAATGCAGCGTGGTGTGCAGGAATGTTGCATGACTGCGGAAAGCTGTCCTCTAATTTCCGGGATTATATAAACAAAGCAATGAATGGTTCATCGGTCAAAAGAGGTGAGGTGGATCATTCTACTGCTGGTGGTATTTTTGTTGAAGAGCAAGATGTCAATGATTTTCTAAAAGATATGTTACAGGTTGCGATATTCTCTCATCATGGGTTAAGAGATTGCCTCCCTAATAACGGTGAATATGTTCTTGTTGAAGAACGGGTAAAAAAGGATGTTGAGTTTGACCATGTTAAACGATGCGTTGAGGAGTGTTTTGATACAGACTTACTAGCCGAAAAGCTTGTTGCATCAGATGAAGATATTAAGAATATGATAGATCAAATTATATCATTCCAAATCAAAAAAAGCACTTATGGAAATAAAAACTTTTTTCTAGGAATGTATGAGAGAATTCTTATGTCACTTTTGATTGATGCAGATAGAATAGATACGGCTTGCTTTATGGATAATAAAGAACTACAAATTGAAGAAGCAAGTGAAAAAAGAACCCGTATGCAACAGGTTTGGGAAAGCTGTCAAACTAAAGTTGAACATTTCATAGATAAGCTTCCAAAGCAGGGAGAGCTTAATAAAGTTAGAAAGCAGATTTCAGATAGTTGTCTAAACGCAGGCATGAGAAATGAGAGATTGTTTCGATTATCTGTTCCTACGGGAGGAGGCAAAACATTAGCATCACTTAGATTTGCATTATCAAATGCTGTACACAATGAAAAAACCAGAATTATATATGTTGCCCCTTACTGCAAATTATTGGATCAAAATGCTAAAGTAATTAAAGAGGCAATAGGTGACGAAAATCTTGTTCTGGAATATCACAGCAATGTTATTTTTGATGAAGACAAAATAGAAGAAAGAAATAGATACGATTTATTAGGAGAAAATTTTGATGTTCCAATTGTGGTTACAACAGCTGTACAATTTTTGTATATTCTATTTAAGTCAGATACATCAAGTGTTCGTAAGATGCATAACCTGTGTAATAGTGTAATTATATTTGATGAGATACAGTCACTTCCTATTAGAATAACGGAACTTTTTAATTTGGCAACTAATTTTTTGACCACCTTTGCCCAATGCACTATGGTTTTGTGTTCTGCGACTCAACCACCGAATGATAATATAGATAAGAATAGAATGCTTCCTCCGGTTGAGATGGTTCCGAAAAACATTACAAATAATGAGGTGTTTAGAAGAACAACTATAATAGATGGAACAACTACTATAAATGATAAAATAACAATGACAAACGGGGGAATTGAACTTGAAGAAGCTACAGATTTTATTGTCAGAAAAGCAATAGAAGAAAGTCAGATGATTGTCATAGTTAATACAAAAAAGTGTGCAATTAAATTATATAAAAAAATTAGAGAAAATCAAGATATTAAGAACCAAGGTTTTAAGTTATTTCATATAAGTACTAATATGTGTTTAACAAATAGACGAGAGGTAATGGAAGAATTGGAGAAGTGTCTAAATAATAACGAAAAAGTTATTTGCATTAGCACATCAGTCATTGAGGCTGGAGTAGACATTTCGAGCATAGGTGGGATAAGGTCGCTATGTGGACTTGATCACATTATTCAAACTGCCGGAAGGGTTAATAGAAATGGTGATGCGACTAACGGAAATCTTTACATAATAGAATTGGATGAAAGCCTGGAAAATACATCACCATTGGATGGAACGGATATAGAAAAACAAATTATGCGTGATACATTATACTATTTTCGTACGCAACCGGATGAATTTGACAATACTTTAGATTCGGAATATGCAATTCAATTTTATTATAAAAGATATTACGAACGTCGAAAAGTGGAAATGAATTATCCGGTAAATATAAATGGATTGTCGGACAATTTAGTAAATCTCCTTGCTGATAATAAAAAAATAGCTAGAGGGCTAGTAAGTAAAAGGGAAGTATATCTCAAGCAAGCTTTCAAATCAGCTGGGGAGAAGTTCCATGTTATTCCGGAAGATAGCAAAATTGATATTATAATACCGTATGATGAGCGTGCAAAACAAGCAATAAAACAGTTAGAAAATAAGTATTGCTCTTTGGCAGAAAAGAAAAGTTCATTAAGAGTATTACAATTATATACAGTTGGGATATCGGAGTACATAAGAAAGGAGCTTAATAATGCAATAAAACCTATTTGTGATAATAGTTTGTTAGTTTTAAGTATGGACTATTACAGTAAAGAATATGGTATTAGCGATAGCCCTGAAATGATGAAATTATTAACAATGTGAAAGGAAGTGACAAAAATGACGCATAGAAATACAGTGGAGTTTCAAGTATATGGAGATTTGGCATTGTTTTCAGACCCGGTATTGCGCGTTGGAGGAGAAAAAACGACTTATCAGATTCCTACATATGAAGCAATAAAAGGTATTCTCCATTCGATTTATTGGAAGCCTACTTTTATTTGGATTGTTGATGAAGTGAGAGTGATAAATCCAATTCAAACAGAAACAAAAGGTATACGACCAATCAAATATAATAAGAATTCAAATGATCTTGCCTATTATACATATCTAAGGAATGTTAAGTATCAAGTACGAGCTCATTTCGAGTGGAATGGTAATAGGCCGGAATTAGAAAGTGATCGTAATGAAAACAAACATCATAATATTGCAAAAAGAATGATAAAAAGCGGTGGCAGAAGGGATGTGTTCTTAGGGACACGTGAATGCCAGGCATATGTCGAGCCATGTGTGTATGGCGAAGAAAATGGCTATTATGATGAGTATGGAGAAGTATCATATGGACTAACTTACCATGGAATAACTTATGCAGATGAAGCGATTAACGATGCCGACAAAGGACAAATGACAGTCAGGTTTTGGAAGCCGGTAATGAGAAATGGTATTATTGAGTACATAAGACCAGAGAATTGTATTGATATTAAACATATTAAGAAAATGGATATCAAAGTGTTTGATGAAAATAATTTTATTGGATTGAATGAATTTGGAGAGGAGGAAGACTTTGAATTGGATTAATGAATTAAATTCTTTGTATGAAAACAATGAAGCTATCGCTGGAAAGATAAAAAAAGTAGTAAAAAAGGGGAAGAAAGAAGGCGAAGAATCAACATTAATTTTATTACCACCTTTCCATACTACTATGGCAGCACAAATAACCATAACTATAAACGATGAAGGAGAGTTTTATAGAGCTGAGGCTGTACCGGCTGAAGACAAACTAACAGTAATACCTGTTACTGAGAATTCTGCTAGTAGAACTGCTAGAGACTATCCCCATCCATTCTGTGATAAATTAAGATATTTATCGGGCAATTATATGAGCTATTATCGTCAGAGTGAGGAAGATATTGAAAAAGGAAAAGAAAAGGATTACTCAGATAGGTATATTGATTATATGAAACAATTATCAGATTGGAAAAATTCAGAATACACTCACCCAAAAGTCATGGCACTATATAAATATTTGAGCAGGAACACTATTATAAAGGATTTGGTTAATAGTAGAGTTATCTTAATGGAAGACGGATTATTTAAAGAAGGTGAGAAGATTCAAGGTATTGACAGTCAGGAGGCATTTGTACGCTTTCGAATTTTAAGCAAACTTGTAAATATTGAAAATGAAACAGAAGTACCTGAGTGTTGGCTAGATAAAAGCTTACAAAATAGTTATATTGATTATTATATATCAACTCTTCAAGAAAGAAATTTTTGCTATTTAACAGGTGACAATGTTCCCATAACTTATTTACAACCTAAAAAAATAAGGCACGAGGGTGATGGAGCAAAGTTGATTTCATGTAATGATAGTGAGAACTTTACTTACAGAGGACGCTTTAAAGATAAGGAAGAAGCATTTTCTGTAGGATATATGACATCTCAAAAAATACAAAATGCATTGAAGTGGATTATTAGAAAGCAAGGTATGTTTGTAGATGAACTTTGTATTGTGATGTGGGAATCTAATTTACAAGATATACCAAAATGGAATGTGGATACAGATAGAATAATTGATGATTATGGCTGGAATGACGATTACGATGGTGAGCATGACAGTGAAACGGGAGAATCTGTAGCAGCCAAGTTTAATTCGGCAATGAGAGGGTATACCACTAAACTAGGTAATACGTCTAGAGTGGTTATCTTAGCTCTAGAAGCGGCAACATCAGGAAGATTGGCAATTGTGGACAATAAAGTGTTTGATACAGCTCGCTATATCGAAAATATTCAATACTGGCATAATACGTGCTTCTGGAGTCAGACGAAATTAAAGGATGGCAAGTCTTATCACTTTTATGGAATGCAAGGAATAAGTGAGCTCGTTACATGTATATGTGGAAGAGAGGAAAATGGCAGTATGGTTGTCAATGACAATCAGTTTGCGTCATCACTTAATAAGAGGTTACTACCCTGTATTTATGGAAAAAAGCCTATTCCGATTGATATTGTACGTAATATAACTAATAAAGCATCTATGCCGCAATCATATGATAAGCGATATAACTGGGAACAGGTTTTATCTATAGCTTGTTCTCTGGTAAAGAAATATTATTTTGAAAACAAAAAGGAGGAATGGACGGTGTCATTAAACAAAGAAAGTAAGGATCGAAACTATCTGTATGGAAGGCTATTGGCGGTAGCTGATAGAATAGAGTATAGAACATATACTGAGGAAGATAGTAAACGTGTCACAAATGCCATGCGCTATATGACAACATTCTCGCAACATCCATATCAAACATGGAGATTGATTGAGGAGAGAATACAACCTTATCTTGAAAAACTTAATATTAAGGAGCGATTGTATTATAAAAAGGTTCTAGAGGAAATTAATGATTTATTCGATGAAGAGTCATTTTGTGATAATAGAAAATTAGAAGGCTTATATTTGAATGGATACCATTGTCAATCAAGTGATTTCAAAAACAGAAAAGAGGAGGAGAAATAATGAGTAGCTTAAAAGGAAAAATTGATTTTGTAGTAATTGTATCAGCAACAAATGCCAATCCTAACGGGGATCCATTAAATGGGAACAGACCACGAGAAACATATGATGGATATGGAGAAATATCTGATGTATGTATAAAAAGAAAGATTCGTAATAGACTACAGGATTTAGGTGAACGCATTTTCGTTCAATCGGATCAGCGTTCAGACGATGGGTTTAAAAGTCTAAAAGCACGTGCGGATGGATGTAAAAGGTTAAAAGATGAAATAGATAAAAATAAAAAGGCTGATAAAGATTTGTGTTGCAAAATAGCGTGTGAAGAGTGGACTGATGTGAGAAGCTTCGGCCAGGTGTTCGCATTTAAAGGTGATCAAGTTTCGCTTGGAATCAGGGGACCGGTCTCAATTCATCAAGCAATTAGTGTTTCACCTGTTGACATTATTAGTGAACAGATTACAAAAAGCGTAAATAGTGAAGATAAAGTGGGTAAAGCATCTGATACAATGGGAATGAAACATCGTGTTGGATTTGGATTATATATCGTGAAAGGAAGTGTAAACGTTCAACTAGCAGAAATAACAGGATTTTCACAAGAGGATGCTGAATTATTACAAAAATCACTTATAACGTTATTTGAAAATGACACCTCTTCTGCAAGACCCGAAGGCAGCATGGAAGTTTGCAAGGTGATTTGGTGGCAACATGATACAAAAACTCCGAAAGTATCGACTGCGAAGTTACATCGGAGTGTAAAGGTTACTGCGATTAATAACAATCCCAAGAGTGTTGAGGACTATGAGGTTTCGGTGGAAAACCTTGAAGGGGTTAAGCCGGAGATCTTTGACTTAATGTAGGAAAATGCTATGTATAATGAAGAAGACTATTTGCAATTGTCAGGAATCCAACATTTTGCATTTTGTAAACGTCAATGGGCATTGGCATATATTGAGATGCAATGGAGTGAGAATGTTAGGACTGTAGAGGGCAAGTTACTTCATGAGAAAGTACATGATGTATTTAGTGGCGAGAAACGCAGAGAGGTTGTAATAAGTAGAGCTATGCCTGTATACTCAAGAACAATGGGTGTAAGTGGTGAATGTGACGTTGTAGAATTTCACCGTAATGAAAACGGCATATCTATAGCTAAAATGGAAGGAAAATTTAATGTTATTCCAATTGAGTACAAAAGAGGAGAAGCAAAAGTAAATGACATCGATGAAATGCAGCTAGTAGCACAAGGAATGTGTTTGGAAGAAATGTTATGTTGTACAATACCATATGGCTATATATTTTATGGAAAAACTCGAAGACGTGAGAAAGTAGTACTTTCACCAGAAATAAAATCCAAAGTGGTGCAAACATTTGAAGAAATGCATAAGTATAGCCAAAGAGGATATACACCCAAGGTAAGAAGAAGCAAAAGTTGCAATGCATGTTCTTTAAAAGACATATGTTTACCTGCAATAAAAAGTAATATATCTGTAGCACAATATATCGATGCTAATATTGAGGAAGGGGGTTAAGGCATGAAGCGTTTACTAAACACTTTATATATAACTTCCAGTAACAGGTATTTATCACTTGATGGTGAAAACGTTGTAGTATTGGAAGATGGTAAAGAAATCGGCAGAGTGCCACTACATAATTTAGAAGGGATTGTGACTTTCGGATATACGGGAGCAAGTCCGGCATTAATGGGTGCGTGTGCTAAAAGAGGAATAGAACTTTCATTCATGTCGGGGTCCGGTAGGTTTTTGGCTAGAGTTTCCGGTGAAGTAAAAGGAAATGTATTGTTGAGAAAAGAACAATATAAAATAAGCGAGGACACAGAAGAAAAGCTAAAAATAGCAAGGTGCTTTATGCTTGGAAAGGTTTTTAATTCTAAATGGGTACTTGAAAGAGCTACAAGAGATTATCCTCTTCGAATTGATACTGAAAAGATGAAAGAAAAAACAGGATTCCTTTCGAATAATATTTTAAGTATTAGAAACTGCAATAGTTCCGAACAATTACTTGGATGGGAAGGTGAGTCAGCATCGATTTATTTTTCGGTATTTGATGATTTGATACTACAGCAAAAAGATGAATTTACTTTCCGCAGTAGAAATCGTAGACCGCCATTGGATAATGTTAATGCACTATTGTCTTTCGCATATTCACTTTTAGCAGGGATGTGCAGTGCAGCACTAGAAGGAGTCGGACTTGATCCATACGTAGGGTTTTATCATACGCAGAGACCAGGTAGGGCATCGTTGGCATTAGATTTGATGGAAGAGTTACGAAGTGTATTTGCCGACAGGTTTGTTTTATCAATCATAAATAAGAAGATTATTAATGGAAAAGGGTTTACAAAAAAGGAAAATGGCGCAGTGATTATGGATGATGATACTAGGAAAGACTTCTTGACTCATTGGCAAAACAAAAAGAAGGAAACCATAACGCATCCATTTATAAAAGAAAAAATAGAATGGGGTATTGTGCCTCATGTACAAGCACTTTTATTAGCTCGATATCTTAGGGGTGATTTGGATGAGTATCCCCCATTCTTTTGGAAGTAGGTGAGAATATTTTAGTATTGGTTACATATGATGTTAATACCGAAACTGCTTCTGGCAAAAGACGTTTGAGAAAAGTGGCAAAACAATGCGTTAATCATGGCCAACGTGTGCAGTATTCAGTCTTTGAATGTAATCTAGATGCAACTCAATTCAGACAACTAAGGGCGTCTCTTGAAGAAATAATTGACAAAAATAAAGATAGCTTAAGGTTTTATAACTTAGGAAATAATTACAAAAGCAAAATTATTCACATAGGTGCTAAAGCAAGTAGAGACATTACTGACCCGTTAATTTTTTAGTGCGAACCTTAAGCACACATAAAATAGCTGAGTAATTCGCACCGACTATTTTATAACAATTGGAGTTGAAATATAGTTTTAAATTTAGAAAAAATATTAATAGTAAACAGGAATATGCAATATGCACAAATATTTTATATAATAGTATTTAATAAATGAGCATAATTGATGTCGCTGCCCTCACGGGTGGCGAGGATTGAAATATACTTCATCTTCGCACCTCTTTTCTCGGATTATGTCGCTGCCCTCACGGGTGGCGAGGATTGAAATAGCATTCTCCGCCAATTACTCCAACACTCTCCATGTCGCTGCCCTCACGGGTGGCGAGGATTGAAATATCTTATTCCTCGGGTAGTTTTTTTCAATATTCGTCGCTGCCCTCACGGGTGGCGAGGATTGAAATAAATCTTGCGTGTTGCTGGCACATATTCCCACAC
>JBKEBP010000147.1:0-2853 GCA_047973235.1 Suipraeoptans sp.
AAATGAATGTTGACCTCTAATAAGAGGAAAATAGGCTACAGTATCGAGTTCAAAGAGATACGGGCAAGTAACTCTAAAAAAATTCCCCATCATTAAATCAGTATACCAAGCAGACTGCAATTCAGATAAACAGTCAAATACGTAGCAAGCCTCCTTACCTTCCGCTTCTATTTTCTTATGAATAGCCACAGTAAAGGCTTCAAAGCCTTCGTCCGGGTCAAACTCATATACTTCGACGCCTTCTAAAATCGGTATTACCGGGTCATGCTTTGCAAACCTAATGTATACCATTCTTCTTCCATCTAAGACTGCTCTTCTGGCAAATATTTCAGCAAAAAATCTGTAGTCATCTATGTTTCCTACCTGCCAAACTACATTGTCTCCAAGCCTGATGTTATCTAGCATAGCATCTATACTTGGGCATCCACTTTGCACTCTATCAAAAGCTGCCATTATTACACGTCCTTTCGAATACTCTTTTCATCTCTTTCCATTGAGATTCCTTTTTCTTCTTCTTTGATTTCCCAATGAATCAAAAAGGTAAGTGCCGCTCTAAGCACAATTATACCTGCGACAATAACTATTTCTTTCCATTCGCGAACAACCACTGTTCTAAGTATTTCGCTTCCTAACTTAAATTCAAGTCCCATTGCAAGCCCCTTAGCCAATGCAATTCGTGTGTCTTCATGCCGTCTAACGTATTTTATCGTCCCGATAATTCCGGCATAAATAATAATAACCACACCAACTAACTCAAACCCAATAATCGCAAAATCAGTAATTATCTCCAGAATATTTTCACAAAACTCAATCGTCATCTTCCTCACCTCATAATCCTTGTCTTTATCCTTTTTCTATCACTCTTAGAATAAAGGAATTTATAATTGAATGCAAGAACAATAACAACGATTGTTATCAATCTACCATTGACAAAATCCGTTTACAAATTTATATTAAAAGCGAAGGAACGAGATCCGAAAGGTAAAGGTATACAAATGAAATATAAATTATTAACAATATTAATGATATTCGTACTTATTTTCAGTACTATAACCGCATGCAGTTCTTCATCTGATGACCTATCTTCGACAGATGACACATCTTCGACAGAGACGAAAAACTCAGAGTCAACTGAAGATAACGCTGATAGTACCGGAAAGATTGGTGTAGGAGACCAACTTTCACTAAAAGATATTAAAACTACTAATCTCAATGGCGAAGCAATAACCGGAACTGACTTCGCAGGTGAAGAACTTACTGTCTTAAATATCTGGGGTACTTGGTGTCCTCCTTGCGTACAAGAGCTGCCTCATCTGCAAGAAGTAAGTGAGGAATATAAAAGCAAAGGTGTAAGTGTCGTTGGCGTGCTGCAAGATGGTATAAAGAATTCACTTGAACCTGATAATGAGGTAATCGAAAACGGAAAGATTCTTCTTAGCGAGGCAAGCGCAACATATACTGTTATATTACCGGAGCAATCACTCGTTAATACCATTATCACTCACATGGAGTACTTTCCGACTACGTATTTTCTGGATAGTGACGGAAATATCATAAAAGAGGTTATAGGTTCAAAAGATGCCGACGGATGGCGAGGTGAAATAGATGCAGCACTTGAAGAACTTAAATAATCGAAGTAAATTGCAGATAGTTCTAATACTCTTGGGTATAACGTGCATTTTATTTGGTATATATCGAAATGAAATAAGCATTTTATTTATGAAGGCAATATATATATGTTTGGAGTGTATCGGAATTGGGTAAATTATACAGACATTCTCGGCTAATTATTCAAAGCGTTTGGACGTTAATAACCAACAGCTATATAGTCGGGTTTATACAAGGAAAAATTTATACCGGAAGATTAAAGAATATTTGCGTGCCGGGACTTAATTGCTACTCATGTCCGGGTGCGCTTGGTTCTTGTCCCATCGGATCACTGCAGGCTATACTATCCAGTGCTAAATATAAGGTCTCTTTCTATTTATTAGGTTTTTTTCTTATTATCGGCACGATTCTTGGAAGATTAGTATGTGGTTTTTTATGTCCTTTTGGTCTGGTACAAGATCTACTTCATAAAATTAAATTTCCGGTTAAAATCAGAACCTTTCCCGGTGATCGTCTACTAAGACACTTGAAATATATTATTCTGATCGTATTCGTGATTTTACTCCCACTTCTTGTTACTGACGCAGTTGGAAATGGTTCTCCATGGTTTTGCAAATGGATATGCCCTGCAGGCACACTTCAAGCTGGGATACCACTAGTAGTATCAAATCCGGTTTTGCAGGAAGCCATTGGCTTTTTGTTCTCCTGGAAGATGGCAATTCTGGTAATAACTGTACTCCTATCTATAATAATATCCAGGCCTTTTTGCAAATACATCTGCCCACTGGGAGCCATATATGCACTCTTTAACAAAGTGTCCATATACCGCTATCAAGTCGATGCCTTTAAATGTACACAGTGTAAAGCGTGCGAAGAAGCTTGTCCAATGAATATTAAGCCTGAGTTAGAGCCTAATCATCCGGAATGTATTAAATGTGGTGATTGTAAGAAAGCTTGTAAATATGATGCCATAACCTCCGGGTTTTGCAATAAAAAAGCGACAAATGCTTGATTTCTCATTTGTCGCTTTTACTTACTCACTTACTGCAAACATTTCTTCTTTTTTCTTTAAAATTTTGACGCCTTCAATACTTTCGATAAATCTATAGAATCTACTGTATCCAAAATCTGATAACTGGAAATCTTCAAAATTTTCATAAATATTTCTTCCGAGCGTACCAAGTGGTATTCCCTTCTTGCCTGCCTTTTTAACCTCGGTTTGAATATATTCGTAAATACTATTCT
>JBKEBP010000159.1:0-46330 GCA_047973235.1 Suipraeoptans sp.
AAAAAGTGGTTGAAATTAGCCACTTTTTTTCTCTTTTTATAAAGTTTTAGGGAGATGATAACTCGTTTTCGAGTTATCATCTCCCTATTTTGGAATCTGCCCTATTTCCCGACAGCCCCATAAAATATCATAAAACACGCTATACGGAATATTAAGCAGCTGCGCTACTTTCTCAAAAACACTTGCATTATGCCCAACCGATAATGCCAGATGATGCGTCGGTGCTTCTGCAAACCATTTGTCCATATACTCAGCAGGCTTTTGTGCAAACTTAATATGTGTCATAGTATTGCCGTTCATTAGTAGTGGACCATCCACTGCCTCGCCTTCGCTTATATTCATTTTAAGTTTTCCATCTACCGTTTGCGTTACACCTAGAGTTGTAATTGGTCCTTTACGTACCTTTGCTTCTACAGAAATACCACTTCCTCTCTTGCCATGATATACACCCATACCTCTGAGAATAGGTTTCTTATCAGATATAGCAAAATGAAATGGTCCATCATGACCGAGAATCATGGTATCTCTGTCAAAATCAGCTGCTACGATTTCACAAAAAGATCCACCGACACCAAGTAAGTCGGAAATTTTCATAGCTAAAGCTGTTTTAATATCACCTTCGCCCGAGCATGCTACACCTTGTGCAGTAAGTAGTGAATGGCCAACGATAAATCCACTCTGTATCTCCTCGTAGTAATTATCTTGTCCATGATAATAATACGATATACTATCCAGTTTTCTCTCTTTAACCATTTTTTCTTGTGCAACCGCTACTTTCGCTGACCATTCGAGTTGTTCCTTCGTCGGTTTCTTAGCAATTGGATCTGATGGTGAGTCCCCGGATATTTCAAAAAACTCTTCGATTTGATTTAACTTAGCCTCTACCTCTGCATCAGTTACGTCTCTTAAACATTTTTCAAGATCACACATTTCAAGAACTTCCACATGCATTCCTGCTTGCGCCTGAAGCATTGTTAAGTCAGAATACATATCCAGCATTCCACTATAATAGCCTCCCAAGAATCCAAATCTCGAATGGGATAGGTTCTGTTTAACCATAGCTGCCTGACACCATTCTTTTATTTCATCCCAAGCTTTAACAGCCTCGGGTCTATCTTTCGTATCCTCATCTGCTAACGAGAACTTAGGTGTATAATCAAGTCCCAGCAAACCATTAATAGCTCTATATGGTATCCCTGCTCTATTAAAAGCATTTGCCACCTCAGGTATTGGACACGCTACACATTGGGCTAACCATCTATCCGTTCCCGTCTTGTCATATGCCATAGCCGCCGTCGGCTGAAGATTTAAAACAACTACCGGAGCTTTATTTATCTGATGAATAGGTAATACGCTCGAGCTCGTATAGTATGTTGCAGAATGACTAAATACAATATCAACATTGTGCTCATTGAAATATTCACCAGCCGCTTTCCCCTTAGTATCATCATCAACCATCTTTATGTTATATACTTCTCCAAACTCCGATAATCTTTTCTCTAAAAACGCATTATATTCCATCAGACAATCTAAAAGACCGGGGAACTGTCCCCAATAAGTATTAAGTCCTGCGCTATATAAACCTATTTTTACTTTTCTTGTTACTGTGATTTTCTCTAATGACATAGTAACTCTCCTTTCATTATCTATACACATTGCTTTAGTTATAATAAATTATACAGAATAATTAAAATAAAACATCAATCTATTTTGTTCAAAAATCACACTATCTTGTCATTTGTATTTTACGCATGTATAATAGTTAATCATACGAGTTTACTTTGGAGGTCACTATGGCAAATAATAAGAACTTAATCGAAAATTATACAAGCAGCTGGTCTGCCGATTCAGTAAGACTATATTCTACACCTTCTAATACTGCAAGGCAGCTATATTTCTTTGTCCAGGAAACCGGTTACTTTAAAACTACGCCTTCTTACTATACTGAACGTGAGAATCTTACCAGTTTTCTTATTCTGCATACAATCTCCGGTAATGGCACTTTAGAATACGAAGGTGAAACCTATGCCCTATCCAAAGGTCAAACCTTCTTTATTAACTGTAAAAATCACCATAAATACAAATGCTCCGGAGGAAGCAGTTGGGAGTTTGTTTGGCTGCATTTTCACGGCAATATGGCATTTAGCTATTACAATGAATTTGTAAAAGAGTCCTCAAATGTTGTAATAACTTCAGATAATCCGGATGCTATAGTGAAAAATTTGAGTGACATCGTCAATATGATAAGCAAAAGAAATGTACATTCGGAAATAAAGTGTTCAAATTCTATAACCAATATTCTTACCGAATTAATCATAAACAATTCATCCTTTACAGACACGTTTCTTCCGGACTATATTAAAGGTGCACTAAAGTATATCGAGCAAAATTTACAAAATGAACTTAGTTTAGATGATATTGCAGCAGCTTCCGGAATAAGTAAATACTATTTAAGCAGGCAATTTAAGCGATATATCGGTCAGTCTGTAATAGAATATATAACCACCCAACGTTTAAATAATGCAAAAGAGCTACTTCGTCAGGCGGATATGTCCGTAAACGAAATAGCTCTTACATGTGGTATTCAACATGTTACTCATTTTATTAATTTGTTTAAGCGTATGGAAAACATGACGCCTCATGTATATCGCAAATACTGGAACTCGTAATTTATATTACGGTTTATATTCTAGTATACGTCTTTCCATTCAGCTATGTTTGATGGATCGAATTTGAATGGAGGGCCTAGGATTATTTCAGTTCCTTTGTCTGAAGCCTGTGTAACCTCATATTCACCCATGTCACCAGCTGTAAACTTATCGCCTACTTCACCCTTAATTGTTCCGTCAACCAATGCTATAGAAGTATATGCTGATAGTTTTCCAAGGTCAATAGGATTCCATAAGTAGATGTATGGGCAAGAATGTGCATCATCATCACCGATGTATTCAGCCATTTCTGAAGGAAGTCCAAGTCCTGTTAGCTTAACTTTGGATTTCTCATCCTGAAGTACTTTAGCTGCTGCATTGATACCTACTGTTGTAGGTGCACAGATAAGTTTTAAATCAGGATATTTTTGAAGTAATGCTTGTGTTTGGTCTGTTGACTTTTGAGGTTCATCATCACCATAAGCTACTTCGTCTAATTTTAGTTTAGAATATTTGTCATCTTTCATAACTTCTTTCATCTCATCAATCCAAGCATTCTGGTTTGTAGCTTGTGATGTTGCAGAAAGAATAGCAAATTCTCCTTCTCCACCTGTAATGTCATATACAGCATCCATTAGAGCTTGTCCAACTTCTTTAATACCGGCTTGGTTTACAAATACCTCACGGCTATCTGTATTAACATTTGAGTCGAAAGATGATACCTTAATACCTGCATCCATTGCTTCTTCAAGTGCTGCTTGAAGTGCATTCTCATCATTTGCAGCTACTGTGATTGAGTCTACGCCTTGTGAGATAAGTGACTGAATTACTGTAACCTGTGCATCTGCTGTTGCTGCTTCAGGCTGTTTTACTATAGCAGTTCCGCCTTCTTTTTCAATTATTTCTTTAAATCCTTCTGCTTCTTTTTCATTGTAAGGATTTCCTGCTGCTTTTGTTACAATTGCATAAGTTTTTTGACTGTCATCTTTTCCTGCATCCTTAGTTTCCTCTTTTGCAGTACCTTTGTCTGAGCTATCCGAATCTTTATTGCCACAGGCAACCGGCATGGTGCCAATCATCGCTATACACAATAATAAACTTAGGATCTTTCTCTTCATTGTGTTTCCTCCTTGAGTAATATTATGTGAACTTGATGTTCCTTCGATATATTAGCACTTTTTTTCCAAAAGTCCATAGCCCTTTGTCAGCTTATTTTTTAATTATAACTACCTTATTGGTACTACCCTTTTTGGTATTCAGTCCAAATGAAAAACAGGACTTAAATCAACGGCAACGGGACTATTATCCGGATTTGTTTCCATAACATTAGCCATAAAGTCCCACCATTTTCTATTAATTGGTGTATCTGCACTCTTAGCCCATTTTTCCTCACTTTCAACTTCTATATATCCAAAAAGAACATTTGTCTCTTCGTCAAGAAAAATAGAGTAATTAGCTCCACCATATTCGTGAATCATATCCTGCATTTCCGGCCAAAGTTCATTATGACGTTTTTCATATTCCTTAGCCATTCCATCATATAATTTCATTTTAAATGCTTTTCTTACCATTTGTCTATCTCCTCGTTTATAAAGAGGGCTATCGGAAAATACGTTCAAAGACTTCCTACGATATTAGATATGGGAATCGCGATTTACGCGATTCCCATATCTAGTATATACGTAAAAATAAATTGTATTTTACGATAGCCCCATAAAGTTAAATATTTATCTTAGTATACATCTTTCCAATCTGCTATGTTAGAAGGATCGAATTTGTATGGAGGGCCTAGGATTACTTCAGTTCCGCCATCACTAGCTTCCACAACTTCATAATCACCCATATCGCCTGCTGAGAATTTATCACCAACTGCTCCTGTGATATCGCCTTCAACCAAAGCTATAGCTGTATAAGCACCAAGTCTGCCTACATCAATAGGATTCCATAGATACATATAAGGGCAAGAATAGTCATCGCCTTCGCCTATGTACTCAGCCATTTCTGAAGGAAGTCCAAGTCCTGTTAGCTTAACTGCAGATTTTTCATCCTGAAGAACTTTAGCTGCTGCGTTGATACCTACTGTTGTAGGTGCACAGATTACCTTAAGGTCAGGATACTTAGATAGTAATGCTTGAGTCTGATCTGTAGATTTCTGTGGCTCATCATCACCATATGCTACTTCTACTAATTCAAGATCAGCATATTTGTCATCTTCCATGATTTCTTTCATTGAATCTATCCAAGCATTTTGGTTTGTTGCTTGTGATGTAGCCGAAAGAACTGCCCATTGTCCTGAACCACCTGCGATGTCATAAACTGCATCCATAAGTGACTGTCCTATTTCTGTGATACCTGCTTGATTTACAAATGTCTGACGACTATCTGCGTTAACTGCTGAATCAAGACAAGATACTTTAATACCTGCATCCATTGCTTCTTCAAGAGCTGCTTGAAGTGCATTCGCATCATTTGCTGCAACGCTTATTGAATCAACGCCTTGTGAAATAAGTGACTGAATAACTGAAACCTGTGCATCTGCCGTAGCTGCTTCAGGATGTTTAACAATAGCTTCTGCACCCATTGCTTCAATTACTTCTACAAAACCTTCAGCTTCTTTTTCGTTGTACGGATTTCCTGCTGATTTCGTTACGATAGCATATACTCCGCTGCCACTTGCATCACTACCTGAGTCCTCACTGCTTGATTCGCTGCTTGAATCACCAGAGTCGCTGCTTGAATCATCATTTCCGCCACAACCTACTGCCAGAGTTGCAACCATTGCCACGCACATAAGCATAGCCAGTATTCTTTTTTTCATGTTTTGTCCTCCCTTTAAGGATTTTTTTATATACAAAGCGTTCTCACACGCCTAGTACCCTCTCACTTCATGTGACTATAAAACCGTATTTCTATTTAACTGCGGCCTTCTTAGTTTTAAGTCTAATTTCAGCCATTATATTTGGTAATAATACAGCCAGAATAAGTAGTATTCCAAGTATTATCAAGATTACCTGCGGATTCATATTTATAAGACCAAGGCCTATTCTTAAACAGATTATTATAAATCCGGCTATAATACCACCTTGTAATCTTCCCTTACCGCCATTGGTTGAAATACCGCCAAGTACAGCCATTGCGATAGCATCCATTTCAAAACCGTTTCCGGTTGTGGTATTAGCTCCATATAATACGGATACCAAGAATAATGCTGCTAGTCCTGACATAAATCCTGTTATTGTAAATACGATGAATCTAACCTTTTGTACCTTAACTCCTGCATAAAATGCTGCTGTTCTGTTAGAGCCGATTGAATACATCTTTCTTCCAAATGTTGTGGCGCTTAGTACAACTGCAAAACCTATTGCACAAACAACAACCAAGAATAAAATATATGGTATAGTTCCTACCTTACCGGCTATCATTCTGAACCCATCTGTATTAGTAAGAGATATTGAACCACCACTGCCAAGTGCGATTTCTGCGATACCTCTAAAAATAATCTGAGTTGCTAATGTGACGATCATAGGTGGTAACTCTTTAAATACTGCGAGTACGAGTCCATTAATTGCTCCGCAGATAGTTCCTACAAGCAAACATACTATTACTACTAAGCCAAACGGCAGTCCTTGATTTGTTGCCATACATGCCATAGTGGCTGATAAGCATACTATTGCTCCAACAGATATATCGATATCTCCCATTACAAGTATATATGCCATCGGTAAAAGTAAAAACATTTCCGTTAAGTATTTAGGCATCTCCCTAAGTATATTCGTTACTTGAAACATAGGTGATAATGTCATACAAAATATATAAACTGCAATAAATAGTAATACTAACATGCCTTCCCAGCTTAGAATTCTCTTCTTCCAAACATTCTTAGGGACATTGGCAATAGTTCTTCCTGATTTTCCTGCCATGATTACATCTCCCTCGCTTTCAGATTGTTCTTATCTAATGTACGCTGAGTAATAACATTAAGGATTATAACTACTAGTATAATTATACCCTTTACTGTATTTTGCGCTATTGATTCTATACCTACAAGTGGTAATGCTTTCGCAATAATTGCAAGAATCAGTCCACCAAGAAAAGCTCCGGCAACACTTCCTCTACCACCTGACATACTAACACCACCTATTACACAAGCAGCGATAACGTCCATTTCCTTACCAAAGAGCATGTTTGGTTGTGCTGATGAATAAACAGAAACTGCCAACGCTCCACCAAGCCCTGCTAAGATACCCATTACAACATATACATACAATTCAACATTTGCTGTATTGATACCCGATATAGACGCAGCTTCTTTATTACTTCCAACTGCATATACTTTTCTTCCAAGCGTTGTCCATTTCATGACAACGAAGAACAAAACATATATAAGCAAAAGTACCCATATTACATTATTAAGTCCCAGAACTTTGCCTAATGCAAAATTCTTAAACTTTCCAAGATTTTCAGCACTTGCCCATTGATCTTGAGCCACGATATATGCTAGTCCACGATATATATACATGGCGCCCATAGTCGCTATAATCGGTAGGACTTTTCCTCTAGATATAACAAGACCGTTAACTGCTCCACATACTGCCCCGATTACTATTGCAACCAGAAACAATAAAAATGTGTTCTGTATAACCCCATGTTTCATCAGCATTCCGACTGACATACCGGCAAATCCGACTACTGATGCAACTGAGATATCGATTCCTCCGACAAGTAGAACACCCAGCATTCCTACTGCCATTATCATTGTAACTGCATTGTTCTTGAGCATATCCGTTATAGACTTATATGTCATAAACGACGGACTCTTTATAGTAATTACTATACATAAAAGTATAAGTACAATAAGCAGACTGGCTTCTCTGGAGGCTGTTATCGTCTGAATTAATGACTTTTTCTTTTTCATTTTGCCACTTCCTCCTTAGCTGTCTTCTCCATTGATAGTTCAAGAATTTTCT
Organism: Suipraeoptans sp.; assembly: GCA_047973235.1. GTDB lineage: Bacteria > Bacillota > Clostridia > Lachnospirales > Lachnospiraceae > Aequitasia. The sequence goes on from JBKEBP010000159.1 coordinate 7,616, forward strand.
CCTGTGTAACTTCACCTCTGTCTAGCTGACCGGTCACTTTACCATTACACATAACGATAATTCTATCACTCATACCTATTATCTCCGGCATTTCTGAAGAAATCATTACAATTCCATATCCTTGCATAGCAAGGTCTCCCATTATCTGATAAATTTCAGCCTTAGCGCCAACATCAACACCTTTTGTTGGTTCATCCATTATAACGACCTTCATTTCTTGTCCAAGTGCTTTTGCAACTACCACCTTTTGTTGATTACCACCTGATAGTGATGAGGCCGGGTCAAATATAGTAACTGCTTTTGTATCTACTGATTCAAGTAACTCTTTAGCAACATCTCTTTCTTTCTTTCCATCGTTAAATCCGCCTTTGGCATATCTGCTCATAGTCGGTAGGGTTACATTATCCCCAAGTCCCCATTCAAGAATCAGACCTTGCTTTTGTCTATCTTCAGGTAAAAGTATGATACCGTTCTTCATAGCATCCGATGGATCTTTTATATTAATCTCTTTGCCGTCTAAAAACAGTTTTCCACCGTTATGTTTAGTGATTCCGCAGACACTTTCAACTACTTCTGTTCTTCCGGCTCCGACTAGTCCTGTTAGCCCTATGATTTCTCCTGCTTTCACATTGAATGAAACATTCTTATAGAAACCGGTTCTAGTAAAGTTTTCAACTCTCAACACCTCATCACCTAGCTTAACTTCAGGTTTCGGGAACAAGTCTGAGATTTCTCTACCAACCATATCCTTAATAAGTGTTGCTTCAGGTAATCCCTCAACATCGTAGGTTCCTATATACTGTGAATCTCTAAGAATTGTTACTCTATCAGCTAGTCTATACATATCTTCAAATCTATGCGATATAAATATTATTGATACACCTTTCGCTTTGAGCGCATCTACTATTCTATATAAATTCTCGGATTCTCTTTTAGTTAAAGCCGCTGTAGGCTCATCAAGTATAATTATTCTGGCATTAGTTGATAATGCCTTTGCAATTTCAACCATCTGTTGTTGTGCAACAGATAATGTACCCATTTCATCTGCCGCATCAAAATCTGCATTTAAGCTTTTTAACAGCTCATTTGCCTGCTTGTTCATTTCTCTCCACTGAATCATACCGAATTTCAGCACTTCATGACCTTTATATATATTTTCAGCTACCGATAAATCGGGATATGATGTTGGATGTTGGTAAACTGCTGCAATTCCTGCTGCTTGAGCATCTCTGGTTTTCTTAAAACAAACCTTTTTACCTTCTAGGAACATTTCCCCTTCTTCTGCCGTATGAACACCGGTGATAACTTTGATAAATGTAGATTTTCCTGCTCCATTTTCACCCATAAGTGCATGAACTTCACCCGGCTTTAACTGAAACTGTACATTATTAAGAGCTTTGACTCCCGGAAATATCTTCGTAATGCCTTTTAACTCTAAAATATAATCAGACACAAGATTTCCCTCCTTCGTATTTATATTTTAAGTCTAGCACCATTAAATTTTTATTAAAACAGAAAATTTTTTCGATTATGGGTATTATTTTTTCATATATTATTTTGTATGATTATTAATATATGGTACTATGTATTTATTAATGAGTTATATGCTTGGAGGACTTAACTATGAAACTTCTAATAGTAGACGACGAGAAACTTACACGGGAAGGTATTCTGAATTCAATAAACTGGGAAAGCTTGGGTATATTTGAAACTCTCGAAGCTGATGACGGACTAAATGCACTGAAGGTGGCAAATGAAAATCACCCTGATATTATACTATGCGATATTAGAATGCCAAGAATGAATGGTATACAGTTTGCAGAGCAGATAAAAGATTTGCTCCCTAACACAAGCATAATATTTATGAGTGGTTACTCAGATAAAGAGTATCTGAAAGCCGCTATAAAGCTCAAAGCTGTAACCTACGTTGAGAAACCGCTTAACCCTCTTGAAATTGAAGAGGCTATTCTCAGTGCGAAGGAAGAACACCTTCATAATATAAATAATCTTGAAAATGAAAACATTGGATCTATACATAAATCCGGCAAACTGGCACTTTTATTTACAAAGAACTACAAAGAAAATAAAGATGCTATTAATTCGTTGTGTTCGGAAATGAATATACTACCTACACTAAAATTCACAGCATATATAGTTAAAACCGACGAACAATTTACACCAAGCGATGAAATATACTCTTTCGTTAATGAGTTTAAAATCTTTCTTGAATCCTTTCACATGAATACTATCTATACCATGCTGCATGACTCTTACCATGTGTTTCATGTCTATGGTGAAAATGAGCCTTCAAGAAAGATTCAAACAGATATTGAGTGCTTACTTGGTAGTAGATTCAAGCACTTTGGTAGTCACTATATTGGAAAAGGTGTAACTGTCTTAGGTATATCCAAGGTGTTTCAGTCATATACTTCCGCAGTAGTCGCGCTCCAAAGTAGTTTCTTCTTTATGCCGGAGACAGTTCTGGAAGCGGATAATACCGATATACATGACGTTCAGCCTTATGCGGAGGCCCCCACCGACTCCTACACTATGTTTAGCGAGTTACTACTTTCAAAGGAAAAGGATGAAGTATCGGCTCTTCTAAATACTCTATATAGCTTTTATAACAACAATTCCAAGGCACTCCAAAGTCAGGTAAAAGGTCTATATTTCAGGTTATTTACATCTCTAAGCGATGCTGCCAAAGAGTTTGGAATTCATGCTTCTATTGAGGGTTCGCATATTCCGGATAGCGAAGATAAAATTATGCAGGTATTGGACAAATTATTTACCTTCGAAGCTCTACACACATATATTAAGAATGGTGTTTCCGAGCTGTTTATTCTGTTAGAAGAATCGCCCCAGGAAGATTCCAATATATATTTAATTAAAGAATTTATTGGGAAAAATTACGAAAGAGAATCACTATCCGTAAAAGAAATCAGTGACCACGTGTACCTATCAGTTTCGTATGTATGTACATACTTCAAGAATCAAACCGGCACTACTTTGAATCAATATATAACTGAATACAGAATGCAAAGAGCCCTACAACTTTTAAAGGATCCCAGAAACCAGATATCCGATATTTCTTCTAAGGTCGGATACAGTAACGGCAACTATTTCAGTAAGAGTTTTAAAAAATACACCGGTGTCTCGCCTTCTAAATACAGGGAGAATATATCTCTATGAGTAGACCTTTCGAAAAAATAAAGCAGATATATCGCAATTTCAAAATACAGCAAAAGCTAACCATATCTCATCTGATTGTCCTTACTATTCCGATGATTGTTATTGCCGTGTTTTTCTATTCTAAATTATATGGAATGATTGTTTCTGACACTATCCGAAACGAGCAGGATGCCTCACATGAGATGACGCCAAAGTTAGAGTCATCAATAGAGGATATAGTAACTGTTCACAACGAGTTAATAAAAGAACAATTTTACAAAGATATTGTCAATACACGTAGAAGTGTCTCCCTAGAAGAAATTGCAAACAATGAGGCAACCGCCTTTACTAACCGCATCGAAGAATTGACATCTGAAGGGATTGCAACCGAAGTCAAACTCTACCTCGACATTCCTCAATCTGAAAATATCTTTAACCTAAGTGAATCTTACCCCGCTATCATGCATATTAACCAGGCACGAGGCACTTATTGGAATGGTATCTTTAGAGGTGACACTACTATCAACTCTATGTTCTGTCCGGAATTTTACTTAAGTCCTTACGAAATTGGCAACTATGGTAATTTAGCCTATATTACTAAGTTTAATATAATATATGATGGTAATTACCACTCATGTTATATGGCAATTTATACTTCTTCAAAAACTTTTGATGAAATTCTCAAAAACAATTTGTCTTCCGGCAGCTCCGTTGCTTATTTAATAAATGATAGGGACTCTATTGTTGCGGCTTCAGACCTTGCTGCGGCAGGAACCTATCATTTCAATTACGATACCGTCGAGGACCAATTTATGTCATCAAATAACTTCATAACAAAAGAAGTTATCGGTCAGGAAGTTTATGCCGGGTTCTATCGTTTGGATACTGCCAATTGGTACTTGGTCGTTGCAATGCCATCAGAACCCATGCTTATTCGAAGCCGGGAGATTATGGCACTCTTTGTTTTCGTATATATGTTATGTGCTCTTTTGGCCTTTTGGCTATCTACTATGTTATCCAAATACATAACAAGACGGCTTACACTTATTTCAAACCAAATGACAAAGGCCAAGACTTCTCTTCCTGTACCATTACCACCTGCTAGAGAAACTGATGAAATCGGCAATGTGATTGATTCATATAATCATATGTCGACTATGATACAAGCACTTGTTGAAGATCAGGTTCGTTCTGCTGAAGAGCTCAGGATTGCAGAGTTTAACTCACTTCAGTCTCAAATCAATCCGCATTTTTTATATAATACTATGGATATGATTAACTGGCTTGCAAATCAGGGGAAAACAAAGGAAGTAACTGAATCTATTCAAAAACTCTCAAGATTCTACAAGCTAACACTTAGTAAAAAACAAAGCTTTAGCACGATAGGAGAGGAAATAGAACATGCAACTATATATCTGCAGCTGCAAAATATGAGATTTGATAATTCTATAGAATTTGTAGTTGACATTCCTGATGAACTCTTGGAATATAGTATTCCAAAACTTACATTCCAACCGGTTATAGAAAACTCTGTAATGCACGGGATACTTGAAAAGAACTCTAAATCAGGAACTATTGTCTTAAGCGGATGGTTGGAAGACAACACTATAAATATTATGGTCTCAGATGATGGAATCGGCATAGAACCTGATGTACTAAGTAATATTCTGGATGGTGATGCAAAACACGTGTCCGGTAACGGTTCGAATATTGCCATTTACAACACACATCGAAGGATTCAAGTTATGTATGGCGCGGAATACGGACTTAGTTATAAGAGCTCTCCCGGAGAAGGAACAGAGGTTACTATTCGCTTCCCGGTCGTTCACCCTGAGGGGTTGTGATAACAGTTAAAGGTTGAAGTCAGATTCGCTTATCTGCTTCAACCTTTTACCGTTGTAATATTTTCTATTTCTTTCTCTTTGAAACCAAATCAAATGTTACTGCTCCAAGTAGTACTACTCCCTTTACCACCTTTTGAATATCCGTCGACCATCCGATTAGTGACATACCATTATTAAGTATCCCCATAACAAAGGCTCCGACTACTGCTCCGATTATTGTACCGATACCACCTGCCGTTGCTGCACCACCGATGTAACATGATGCAATTGCATCCATCTCAAAACCATCTCCGGCTTTTGGTGTGGCTGATGCGTTTCTCGCTGACAATATAACTCCTGCTATACCACAGAGCAGCCCCATATTAGTATATACCCAGAAGTAGACTCTCTTAGTATTGATACCGGATAATCTGGCTGCTTTCTCATTACCACCAAGTGCATATATCTGTCTTCCGGCAACCGTTTTACTAGTAATAAACTGGTATATACTGATAAGCGCCACCATAAGTACAAGAACTATTGGAATCCCTCTATATACTGCTAATCTATACATGAAGAACCATACTATGGCAATAAATACGACCAGTTTAGTAACTGTTTGCCATGTCGGATTAACTGCAAATCCATAGCTTTTCTTACGTTTAATTTGTCTGAACTCTGAGAATATAAGTCCTATCATTACAATTATAGAAACAATTACACATATCAAATCAAATGCGAAATCACCTATTTTCACTGTTAATGTAGGCAGATAGCCTGCACCTATTGCATTGTATGCATCCGGCAGTGGCCCTTTTGTTTGAGCCTGTAATGCTACATATGTTAGCCCACGTCCTATTAGCATAGTAGCAAGTGTAACTATAAATGGCGGTATTCCTACAAATGCAATAAATACACCTTCAAATACTCCGATTAGTAGTCCAACTAAAAGTGCTGCTATTATGGCAACGGCAATCGGCATTCCCTTATCAATTATAAGAATCGCCGACACAGCACCGGTTAAAGCAACTGATGATCCAACTCCAAGATCTACATTTCCTGTTAATACACAAAGCAGCATACCAACTGCCAAAACTATTATATAACCATTTTGCATAACTAAGTTGTTTATATTCATCGGGGTTGCATTCTTCCCTCCCGACATTACAAAAAATATTCCAAATATTGCAATAAGTGCAATAACCATTCCGTACTGTTTTAAGTCTATATTTATCTTCTTGCTGTTCATTACTTCTTCTCCCTTCCATGTGAAATGATACTCTTCATGATACTTTCCTGCGTGAGTTCTGATTTGTCCAATTCTCCGGCAATATAGCCTTCATTAATAACATAGGCTCTGTCACAGGTTCCGATTATCTCAGGCATCTCCGAAGAGATGACGATAATAGCTTTGCCCTGTTTAGCCAAATCATTAATTACACAGTAAATCTCATACTTTGCTCCAACATCAATTCCTCTGGTCGGTTCATCAAGAATCAGCACGTCCGGCTGCGTTTGAATCCATTTTGCAAGAACAACTTTCTGTTGATTCCCTCCTGACAGCGATCCTGCGCTTTGTTCTATAGAATTTGCTTTTATATTTATTTTTTCTTTGTATTCCTCTGCTGACAGAATCTCTTTATTTTGGTCGATAATACCTTTATTAGAAAAATGATCTCTAAGTGCTGCCATTGACATATTGTGTTTAATATCATCAATTAGCACCAGTCCATAACTCTTTCTGTCTTCAGAAACATAGGCTATTTTATTATCTATAGCATCTCTTACATTCTTTATTTCCACTTTCTTTCCGTGAAGCTTAATATTCCCGCTTATTTTCTGTCCGTAAGACCTACCGAATATACTCATCGCAAGTTCTGTTCTTCCTGCACCCATGAGTCCCGCAAATCCTACTACCTCACCTGCTTTTACATGGAAGTTGACATTATTAATGACCTTTCTATTGCCGTCTTCACTGTGATAAACATTCCAGTCTGAGACTTCCATTACCGTCTCTCCTATTTCACAGTCTCTCTTTGGATATCTATTAGTTAATTCGCGGCCAACCATACCTTTAATAATGCGATCTTCCGTAAATTCATCCTGATTCTTTTTCAACGTTTCGATAGTCTTTCCATCTCTGATAACTGTTATAGAATCAGCCACATAACTAATCTCATTGAGTTTATGAGAAATCATAATACACGTAATACCCTGTTTCTTAAGCTGCAGCATAATTTCAAGGAGCTTTGCACTTTCTTCATCATTTAGTGCAGCCGTTGGCTCATCTAAAATTAAGACATTAACATCTTTTGCCATTGCTTTTGCTATTTCTATCAGCTGTTGTTTACCTACTCCTAGTGTATTAACCGGCAGGCTTACGTTTTCACCTTCAAGTCCTACCTTTTTGAGCATCTCCTGCGCTCGTTTCTGTGTTTCCGTCCAGTTAATGACTCCTCGCATACTCGTAACTGCATTTCCTAAAAAAACATTTTCTGCTATTGATAAATACGGGCTAAGAGCAAGTTCCTGATGAATGATTACAATTCCCTTGTGCTCACTGTCTCTAATACCTGAAAACTCGCACTCTTTGCCTTCATAAACTATCTCTCCGCTATATGTTCCATGGGGATATACCCCGGATAATATATTCATTAATGTAGATTTCCCTGCACCATTCTCACCACAAAGTGCATGAATCTCACCTTTTTCGACACATAAATTAACATCATCAAGAGCTTTTACCCCTGAAAACTCCTTCGTGATGTGTCGCATTTCCAGAATAAATTCGGACATTGTCTCCTCCATTTCTTTAAATCTGTTGATGATTGCTCTTGTTGGAAATTATTAGTGGGAATCACAAGTTCGGATTCCCACATTCTTACTTCCTATTTCAATTCATCTTCGGAGTAATATCCTGAACCTACTAAAATTTCTTCATAGTTATCTGCATCAACCGGCACCGGATCACACAGGTATGATGGTACTACAAGTTGATTATTGTCATATGTAGTTTCATCGTTTATTTCAGGTTCTTTTCCTTCCAAAACTGCTTGAACCATAGTTACGCACTTCTCAGCCAAAACACGTGTATCTTTAAATATAGACATTGTCTGCGAACCACTTACAATATTCTTTACTGCCATTAACTCTGCATCTTGTCCCGTGATTAGTGGCCAACCATCGCCTGTTGTATATCCTGCACCTGTAAGTGCTGCTGAACAGCCATAGCTTAGTCCGTCAAATGCACTTGCAATAATGTCTAAATGCTCCCCGTCTCCGTAATATCCTGATAAGATATCTTCACATCTTTTCTGCGCAGTTTCCTGACTCCATCTAAGTGTATTAGTCTGAGAAAAATCTGTCTGTCCTGATTGGCAAACTAGTACTCCACTATCCAGATATTGCTCAAGTACTGACATAACTCCCATATCAAGAAATACCGCATTGTTATCATCAGGTGAGCCCATGAAAAATTCAATATTATAGCTTCTGCCTTCGTCAGCTGCTGAGGCAAGTTCCATGTTTTCTTCAATATATTCACCGATAATACGACCGACTCCCTCATTATCAAAAGTTGCATAATAAGAAACTGCGTCAGTGTCCATTAATAGTCTGTCATATGCAATAACAGGTATTCCGTTTGCCTTTGCTTCAGCTAGTGCATTTACAAGTGCTGAAGAGTCAACTGCTGCCACTACCAAACAATCTGCACCGTTATTAATCAAGTTCTCGATTTGAGCTACTTGTTGTTGAACATCATCTTCTGCATATTGCAAATCTACTTCATAACCTAATGCTTCAAGTTCCTGTTTCATATTGTCGCCATCTTGAATCCATCTCTGTGAGGATTGTGTAGGCATAGCAACACCAACCTTTTTGCCTGACTCACTATCACTTGACTCAGTAGTCGTAGTTTCCTCAGTATCCTCCCCCGTAGCTTCAGCCGGTGACTCAGAACTACATGCCACTAGTGTGAACATCATCATAGCCGCTAATAATACGCTTAAAACTTTCTTTTTCATACTCTAATCTCCTTTTGTATATGTTTGTTTGATTTCGTTTATTATAGAAATAAACTACACAAAAGGAAATTGAATATCCTTAACAGAAGTTATGATATTTTCATATTAATTATTATTTTCCAACGGAAAAACTATTTTCTGTATGTTTTCTTCAAACAGATTGGTACTGTCAACCAGTGTTACTTCCATGTAGATTTCCCTCTCTTCTATATACCTTTCTGCAATTAGATTGTATGCACTCTCTACTCCGAGGTATCCAATTGCAAACTGATTCTGTACCATCAATCCCTCAATCACACCGTCTTCAAGGAGTCCAATAGCTGTATTATTATTGTCGAATCCTATAACCTTAATACTGTTTGATAATCCCAAATCATCTACTGCACTGCCGGCGCCAAGAGTCGTAAACTCATTAAAAGCAATAATCGCATTTATTTCCGGATGCTCTTTAATTAATTCGAAAGTTCCTTTTTTTGCCGACTCCAGATTAGAATCCACAGATACTTTTCCAACTATCTGTGCTCCTTTCGCTTTCTCAATTACATCTGTAAAACCTTCTTCTCTTTCCTGACCATTTGCTGTGCCTTGTGCAAAATTTACCATCCCAATTTTTAATTCTGTGTATGCAACGTTTAACATAGCTTCACCAGCCTTTTCACCGGCCGCATAATTATCTGTGCTTATAATAACTTCCGGAATACCACTATTTATTCCACTATCTATAATCACTATATAGATACCTCTTGCCGCAGCCTTTTCAATAACTTCGATCGATTTGTCCTGGTCTATTGCGGATAGTACGATAGCTTGCGTTCCATTTTCGATTGCGTCTTCTATCATTTTATTTTGCGCTTCAAAATCCTCTTCGTTATCCGGTCCCTGAAAAATCATATCAACATTATATTCGTTAGCAGCTGCATTACAACCACCTTTGACAGCTCGCCAAAAATCGGTCTCAGTGGTTTTAGTTATTACGGTTATCAAGGCCTTCCCCTGTACGCTAAAACTCTTACATCCTATAAAAAGTGTTGAGCAAAGAATAATCATAGATATAATAGAAATCACCTTTTTTATCATTTTAGTTCTCCTCTTTTTACACATTAACAATATTTTCAGTAACCTTAGGGAAAGTAATTCTAATGGTTGTTCCAACGTCTAGTTCACTATCTATTTCTATTCCGTATTGTTCTCCAAAATATATCTTGATTCTGTCATTTACGTTCTTAATGCCAATTCCCATATCGTCCTTTGCATCTTTTTTAAGTATAGACTCACATTGTTCCGACGTCATTCCTATCCCGTTGTCAGAAACAGTAAGAACAATATTGTCCCCTTTAACCGTTGCTAGAATTAATATTTGTCCGTCTTCAAAGTTTGGGTCTATACCGTGAATAATCGCATTTTCAATTATAGGCTGTAGTGTTATTTTATTGCAAAAATATGGTAATACTTCATCATCTATAATAAAATCATATACGAATTGGTTCCTATATCTAAATGTTTGAATAACCATATAATTCTTTGCATGCTCTATTTCATCCGCAATAGTTATCAGTTCCTTGCCTTTACTAATACTTATCCGGAATAGTTTCGCAAGAGCACCTACCATCTTTACCGAACGCTCAGTTTCCTTTCTCTCACACATCCACTGTATTGAGTCTAACGTATTGTATAGGAAATGCGGATTTATCTGCGACTGCAAGGCTTTAAGTTCAGTCTTACGAAGCAGTATTTCTTCCTTTTTGGCGTTTTCCATCAGTTGCTGAATCTTTCTTACCATATGTCCAAAAGATTCCGAAAGCATCTGCATTTCATACACACCTTTCTTGGTTTCATATTTATAGTCTCCCGCATTCTCCTCAAATGCTATCATTTCTTTTGCTAAGCCTCGTATAGGTCGGGATACACTTCTATTAAAGGCTCTGATTGTAAGATAAGAAATGATAACACAGACAATTAAATTAACAAAAATCAGCCACCAAAGCTCTTGAAGCTTTTCCGTTACAAGTTCGTCTGTATAACTAACTCCAACCACTATCCAGTGCCCATCATTCAAGGATTCTTTCGAGTAAATAACTCCGTTCGTAACATTATTGTTATCCTGTTCTAAGACAGCCCTAGTATCTTCGTCTTTTACACCTAGATATATAAGCTGCTGCTGCGGATGATAAACCATATTCCCATACTTATCTATCACGAAACAATATCCGCGCTGCCCTATGCTGACATTGTCTACATAAGAAACTATAGACAGTGCTTCAACATCCATCGCCAAATATACTTCTCGTCCGAATTGCTCAAGATATACTTTACAGCCTACAGTTGTCACCCAAGGGTAATATCCTTTAAAAATATTCTGCACATGCGGCGCTGATATATCATAATCTCCATCAGCAAATAATTCCGGCAAAAACGATGTATTAGATTCTGATACTTGTTTGATTTCGTTATCGTTATTGCTGCATAACAGCATATTACCATCTGTATCATAAATCATAACCGAAACGCATCTATTACGTATTTGAACAAGATTATTCATATATTCCTGTAACTCATCCTCCGAGCCGAATCTTTGAACCTCTCTATCAATCATTTTAAGGTCTTCTTTCATTTCTCTGGCATATATTTCAATTGTATTCGAAACTTGAGAAATAGACTGCTCAGAATTAACAATTGCAGTCTGATATAATGAATTCCTGTATACAACTGCAAACATAATAGTAGTCGTAGCCGTCAGAATAACACACAGTACTATAATAAGAATATTCATAAACCTTGAAATAGATAATCTCTTCATTTACACCCCCTTAGTCTCTTCCCTCATTTTGTTAGGCGATATTCCGTAATACTTTTTAAAGCAATAGCTAAAGTAATGGTAATCACTGTAACCGCAGTCCTCTGAAATTTCCATAACCTTTTTTGCTGTGAACAAAAGATATTCTTTAGCAACTTCCATACGTTTTGCAGTTAATAAACTTACAAAAGTCGCTCCTTTATTCTTTTTTATAACCGTACTTAAATATCCGCTGCTAATGTGTAATTTCTTGCTTATTTCCGAAAGAGATAATTCCATGCTCATATACTCATTGTCAATAATATCAAGCATCTCTTCACAAATGATTTCCGTATTATGTCGTCTTTGTCCTACTATAACTTCACTTGCACTTGATGCCAAACTCACAATGTCTTCATACGAATAATTTACATTGATTTTTTCATTAATAAGAAATTCCTTCATAAGCGTATCTTTGCTTTTAGCATCTGCAAGTGTAGAAACGACTCCATAAATAGTGGTCAATATCTGAAGGATCAAAAGGCTATTGCTTTGCCTATCGATTTTCCCAATAGTCATCTCCAGAAATTCTTCTACTCCCTGCCCGGTCTTCATGCGACGCTCAAGTTCTAATGTGATTGTACGAATTTCTTCTGTAGAACATATTTCGGTTTCCGGGCTTGGAGCTCCGGGCTTTGGCATATCGGATATAAAGAATATATTATCAGATTCTTCCTTAGCATAATCCCATGCGGTTATAGAGTCTAAATACGCCTTTCTTGCACTTATTAACAAATCAAACTTATCACTCACACCTATAATACAATTAGCGTCCAAGTATTTCTTTGAATTTTGAATAATCTCTTTTGTAAAGACCTCTTCGTATTTATTCAAATTTCGAAGCGAACCGGACACTATAGAAATCACCTTGCCATTAATATATGCAGATGTATTCTTAGCATATCTCGTGACAATATTGCTCACAAAGGTTTGATGTTCAAGTTTGGTAATATTTCGCCCTTGTGCATCCAGTACACGTGTGACGAAAATAAGGAAATTCTTCGTATTTTCAGATAAGCTCCCAAGACCAACCTGACTTGCTGTTTCTTCCAGCTCCAGCTCGTTATCTTCTTTACTAAAAATATCCTGCTCTTCATTCATGCACAAATCAACAAGGAAAGAGAACTTCATGATTTCATCCCTTTCCTCTTGTCGCATCTGAGTCTCAAGTGACTTAATCTGCTCGACTTGCTTATCCATTTTCTCTCTTATTGCTAATAACTCGTTAGATAACTCTTCTCCTGACAACGGCTTTAGAAGATAACTAATTATATTGTATTGTATTGCCTCCTTTGCATATTCAAAATCATCATATCCGCTTAGAAATGCAATGTTCATAGCCGGTCTTATCCTGCTAGCTTCTCTAGCAAGTTCTATACCTGAAACAAACGGCATCTTAATATCCGTTAAGAGTAAGTCCGGTTCAAGTTCTTCAACCAGCTCCAGTGCTTCCATGCCGTTAGTAGCTTCTCCAACAACTTCAAACCCGAGCCTATTCCAGTCAATATTCTCTAATAATGACTGACGTAACTCAAATTCATCATCTGCGATTATTACTGTATACATGTTGCGTCCTCCTCATCCCCATAAAAGCTCCTCATTTAGAATAGTTTATCATAGTCCAATTACGTTTTCTATACAGTTATTTACTGTGAAGTTGTGATATTATCACATCTTCTGCTTCGGAGGCCTCCATCTAACTTGACAACATCAATGAGAGATACTAAATTAGACGAACCCCGGACAAATCATGATATTGAACTTCATGATTTGCTCGGGGTTCTATTATTTGCTATTGCAAATAGGCTCTTTAATGTACCTTCACGTACAAACTATGCGCAAAAGCTTTTATCAAATGTAAATCTTTGTCACTTTAGCACATTCCTACCCACAGTAAAATATGCTAAAATAATGACATATTTATTATATAGAGAGGTTGTTTCACTATGAAAAAAATATCCAGATATGTAGCTTTTGTATTACTGTTTGCTTGTATCGTTCCCTATTCTCTCGCGCTTAGAAGCAATGACGAGGATAAGAGCGGCCTGATTATTGAGAATCAGACGCCTTATACCCTGGAGAATATAAGACTGATGTCTACGGCTGGGAACATGACACTAAAAGACATCGACGCTCTATCTTCAAAAAATGTTAAGGACTTATCAGAACTGTCAAATTCTTTTACCTTAATAGTTACGGTTAATAATGTTCCAAGAAGATTTAATCTGACCAATGTAAAGTTTTCTATTCAGGAGAACGGCTATTGCACTGTTACCATCTCAACGAATAGAGATTTTAACATTCTTTGTAACTCAAGTGCCATTTCCGATTAAGCGAACCAACTGAAGTATCCAAAGAGACACAGGATTACAATAACAGCAATTCCAACCACTGCCCAGACAAAGAGTTCTATAAAGAGCTTATCCGGCTGGTACTTTTTTGAGAACTTTTCATCACTGGCACAGGCTCCCATAATCAGCGCTCCCGCAGTAGACGCCGGACTTATCCCGGCGGTGGAGGATGCAAAAACAATGGCTGCAACAATTTCCAGTACCGTTACATTCCCTCCCAGTCCGGCGATCAGCGTTGAAGTCGTCGGGACAAGTGTCGGGATAACCACACCCAAGGTAGAACTAAACCAGGACAGGATACCTGCGGTCAAACCGCTAAGGGCACTGGCTGTTTTAGCTGTCATAATACTGGATAAGTAGGACGCTAAAAGATCAATTCCACCTAATTCTATGACAAGATTCATCAAAACGCCTACTCCTATTACCAGCATAATGGTTGACCATGGCATCTTTTTAATGGCTGTCTTTTCATCGCAGGCGCGGAGTATAATCAGCACCGTAGCCACTGCAAACGCAGCCAAGCCAACTTCAAATTTCATTACCAGAATTAAAAATGTCATTACCAGCATCCCAATCAATGAGGCAATCTGTTGGTACGTGAATTTCTCATGCTCCACTTTCTCTTTTTCGAGCCCAATACCATGCACCTTATACCCCTTGTAGAACACATAACTGATGAAAGACAACAATATAGATAAAATTGTTACACTTATGCAAAGAGGCATCATAATGTTTTCTGTATAACCTTGCTCCTCTAACAGCGAGGTTATTAGATTGCCTTCCACCGTCAGCATTGTAAAGCGTCCTGCATTCGCCGCATGAACCCCTATGATGGAAAGCATAATCGGATTAAATCCTGTCTCGTGTGCCACCGGAATTGCAATAACTGCAACCAAGGCTGCTGTGGGAATCAACCCGGGACCGCTAGCCGAGACCAGCCATCCGAATGCAAAGATTACAAGAGGAACAAGCATAACAAAATTTCCGATTCTTGAGATAATTTTCTTAATCAAGAGTTCCAGTGAGCCGTTTTCCTGTACAATTGCGAATAGAAATGTTACACCGGCAAGTGTCATAAATAGCGAGCTGCTAAACCCTGCAATAATCTCTTTACCTGTAAAGAGACCACTACCATAACCCAAAATTGTCGCGGCTAAAACCGCCAGGATTCCAACGTTGATTTTCATAAAGAATCCAACCGCAATGACAAGTACCAAAATTAAAAGTGATATACTTCCAATATCCATGTCAAAGCTCCTTTCTAAGTGTATGCTTCAACTTTGGCATGACGAATCTATGTACTATTTGAGATTTTTATAGGTTCACAATATTCGTCGGATTGCCATTCAAATAGGCGACTACGTTGTCAATTGTAATGTCCATAATTCTCTGTCTGGATGCTTTCGCAGCCCAAGAAATATGAGGTGTAATAATCGTATTTTTTGCCCTCAACAGTGGGTTATCTCCTTTGATTGGCTCCGATGAAACTACGTCAAGTCCGGCCGCGTATACTTTGCCGCTATTCAGTGCATCTGCAAGATCTTGTTCTACTACAAGCTGGCCCCGGCTGTTATTGATAATGATAACGCCGTCCTTCATCTTATCGATATTGTCTTTCCTAATAATTCCTTCCGTTGAGGGGAATAGTGGGCAGTGTAGGAAGATTACATCACTTTGTGAAAGTAAGGTGTCCATATCCACATATTCTGCTACTTCTCTTCCGCTCTCGCTCTCATGTGCGTCAAAGGCAATGACTTTCATATTCAGTGCATTTAGTATGCGTGCTGATGCCTGACCGATTCGTCCAAGGCCGATGATTCCTGCCGTTTTTCCGAATAGTTCAATCATCGGGTAATCCCAGTAGCACCAGTCCGGGTTGTTCTCCCACTTTCCTTCTTTTACCGTCTTATCGTGGTGGCCGTAGTGGGAGCATATTTCTAAGAGCAGTCCCACTGCGTACTGTCCGACGATCTGAGTTCCATAGGTCGGCACGTTTGCGACAAGGATACCTTTTTCTTTCGCATAATCATAATCGATAACGTTATACCCGGTTGCTAATACTGCAATCATCTTAAGATTCGGGCATTTGTCTATCGTTTCTTTTGATATAGGTGTCTTATTCGAAAGTACGATTTCGGCGTCACCGATTCGCTCCGGGATTAAGTCTGACTCCTCGTAAGACGTACGGTCATACACGGTTACACTGCCAAGTTTTTCCAAACCGGCCCAGCTCAAATCTCCGGGATTTTCTGTATATCCATCTAATATTACTATCTTCATATTGTACCTCCTTAAGCAACAATTATTTACTCTGCCATAGCCCAAGCCCTTTGTATCACACGCTTTGTATTGGCCAGAATCAGATCTGGGTCTTCGTCTTTCCATGGTTTAACTTCAAAAGAAAGGACGTAGGGATTCTTTGCATTTAGGAACCCTTCTTCTTTAAGAACAGTAAAAAAATCTGTCAGTTCCGCCACATCGTTTGCACTGTCCGGAAACCCAAACCTGGGATGTTGGTCCCCATAGGCTGCATATCCTTCTTTTACCACTGCATTTCCTATATGAAAATGGGTAATATAAGGGCGCAGCGTCTGTACGACGAACTTGGAAGTTTCGTACGTAGTCGGAAAATGGGATAGGTCCACCATAAGCCCAAAGTTATTGTGCGTCGTGCGCATATCCGCTGCGAAAAGGGCCGCGTAGGGTGCCGGTCCAATCAAAGACGCCTTGTCCATATCAAAATCAAAGACTTCCAGTTCCACAATCATTCCCTTTAAAGCCGCATAGTCGCAGACATTACGGGTAGTTTTTAGCAATTGTGAATAGGCCTCATCCTTCGTCTCCTCTTGCCACTTTCCGGCAAGGAATGCGATTCCTTTGGTTCCAAGATACTCTGCCTCATCGATGGCTTCCATTAGTGTTTCTTCTGCTTTTATTCTACATGCTTCGTCGATGTCGTTAGGATTGAGTCCCGGCCCTAAGAGACGGGGTTGGGCACCATAGCAAACTTTTAAGTGGGCCCATTCCATGATGTTTTTCGCTTTTTCTCGAAGTTCATCCGGCATCTTTGTAACTTCAATGGCATCAAAGAATTCATCACACGCTATAGTTTTTATAGAATCTAGCAGCTCATAGCTGCCTGGCGGATGACTCATCCATTGTATGGTGCCTATTTGGAAATACTTATGTATTGATTCAATCATTTCTTCTCCTTCCTTCCATTGGTATCATGAGGGTCAAGCCTTCTGACCCTCATGTTGTTTTTTATCATACCCCTGTAAATGTCATCTTTCTGATATTGTCTGAATATAGAGATTCTTCTGTTGGAATTACTTCATTTACCGCCCTGGAAACTGTTGTAGAGTTGGTAATATCTCTCCAAGTCAGATTCTTACAGGTACTATTGCCGCCCCAGGTTGCACATCCAAGAGACATGGTTATCGGAAGTCCGTTAAAGTATGCTCCTGAGTTGCCTAAGGCCTGTGGCTGATTTACTAAAATTCTTGCAACTTTGATGCGCCTTGCCATCTGTTCCACTTTTCCGGCGTCCTTTGTGTGGATTCCACAACTATGGCCGTTGCCTTGGTAATCCAGAATTTTTTCCATTTTGTTTAGCGCATCTTCAAAGTTGCTTGCTTTGATCAAGCTGACTACCGGGCTTAATTTCTCGCCTGTTGCCACGAAGTTTTCTCCAACGCCATCCGATTCTTCCAGGAGTAAGAACCTGGTTCCCTCCGGTACTTCAATTCCGGCCAGATTTACGATGGTTTCTATACTTCTTGCTGCTATATTCCGATTCAACTTGTTATTCTCGGGCCACTCCGGCCAGATGGTTCTGATAATGGCATCTTTTTGAGCAGAGTCATTCTTTATAAGATAGCCCCCTTGTCTTTCGCATGCCGCTACAAAGTCGTCGTAAATCACTTCACTTGCAATGATATTATTCTCCGCCGAGCAGCTGGACGCATTATCAAATACCTTTGACTTTCTGATTTTTTCCGCTGCATCATCAAGGTCTGCACTGTAGTCAATGTATGTGGTTGCATTGCCGGCCCCTACCCCGATCGTAGGCGTTCCTGAAGAATACGCGGTCTTTACAAGTCCGGATCCACCTGTGGCTACTAGAAAATCGCATTGTGCCATCATCTCAGCTGCGCAGGGTCTTCCCACATGCTCAGGCTCCACACAAATCACTAAATCTTCCGGCGCTCCCATCTGCTTTAGGACACTTCGAATATAATTCACTACAAAAACTGCGGTGTTCTTTCCATTTCGATGGGGCGATATAATTAGAGCATTCCTTGTCTTTAATACCCAGAGACTTTTTACAATCGGTGTAGCCTCACCATTGGTAATCGGAGTGATGGCACCGATAACGCCCATCGGTTTAACATAGGTCACTAGGTTGCGTTCCACATCGGTTTCAATGACACCAACCGACTTTTCCCCTTTCATATCCCGGTAGACTCCCATAGCTTTGTTACGAATTTTATTAAACTTGTCTTCATAGACGCCCATTTTACTTTCATCAATCAGCATCTGGGCTGCTTTTTTCCGGAATTCTTCATTGCAGGCTGCATAAGATACAGCTTCACATAATGCATCGACTCGAATTTGGTCATATTTTTCAGCAATTTGCTGTGCTGCTCGTGCACGTTCTACAAGGCCCTTCATATATTTATTATAATCAAATTCCTGTTGCTCCACCATCTTTTTTCCTCCTATTACCAGTTTTTAAACTTCGCGGGTGCTTTATACAGTCCTTCGGACCAGTCTGTTATTTCCTTCATGTTCTTCGCCGAAAGTCTCTCTCTCGTAGCTTCCGATGGGTCTATACCTAAGTCTTTCGGGAACATGACTTTGCCTGCAGCTCTAAGATCGTTAATCTCTTTGTCCGTTATGGTGTGTCCAACCGGCGTATCTCCCGCCACTGCTGCAATAATCTTCTTACGTTCTTCCATGTTCTCTGCCATATATACATAGCCTAAGCCTACTTCCGTAATCAGGTGAGTCAAATCTTCGCCGTAAATCATTACCGGTGGTTCCGGGAATCCGGACTTGATTCCAACTTCAACTGCATCCAGCTCTTCTACAAAGGTAGGACCGGCTTTCGTCTGGGTTCTGACAATCTGTGTCACCAGTTTTCTTCCCTTTGCCATACGATCCGAACGATCCAGTATCATGCTGTCCCAAGGTTTAGAAGAATGTCTTCTTCCATGGGGATTCGATCCCATGTTAGGTGCGCCACCAAAGCCGGTGATTCGACTCTTGGTTACTGTAGAAGAGTTTCCACATCCATCCATCTGCAGGGTGGAACCTGTAAACATATCCATACCGTAAAGACCAGCCATCTGTGCGTAACAGCGATTAGACCTTAGAGATCCATCACTTCCGGTAAAGAAAACATCCGGCCTTGCAGCTACATAGTCTTCCATACCAAGCTCACTACCAAAAGCTACTACGCTTTTAATCCATCCGGTCTCAATGGCCGGAATCATGGCAGGAATCGGATTGGACACCCAGTTGGTACATATCTTGCCTTTTAGGCCTAACTCTTCCCCATAAGTCGGCAGGAGAAGCTCTATTGCGGCCGTATTAAATCCGATACCATGGTTCATACGACTGACTAAGTGGCGCTCATAGATTCCCTTGATTGCCATCATACCTTGCAGTACGTGCACGTCTTTGATATATTGTGGATCTCTTGTCATCAGTGGTTCTATGGAGCAAGGTTCCTCTGTCGGAACTACGAAGTCCACCCATTCGCCCTGTATATCAATCCTTGTCACCTTATCTACAAGTTTGTTCACCTGAACGATTACGATACCGCTCTTAAATGCCGTTGCTTCTACGATAGTCGGTGTTTCTTCGGTGTTATTTCCTGTATAGAGATTGCCGTCTTTGTCTGCTTCTTCTGCAACACAGAGGCAGACATTTGGAATCAAGTCCGTAAATAAGCGACTGTATAATTCAAGATACGTGTGAATGGCTCCCACTTTAATGGAACCGGCTTCAATCATCTCCGGTAATCTCGTAGCCGAATTTCCGGCAAAAGAAAAGTTGAGTTCTCTGGCAATACCGGCTTCAAAGATATCCAGGTGCTCTTTTAATTGTGGTGCGGACATCACGATACTAAGGTCATTGACTTTCTTTGGATCCACCTGGGTCAAGCCTTTAGACAACTGCACCGCCTGCTTCTGGTTATCCCCTTCCATAGCTACGATTTCCCCGGGCCTGATAGCCGTTTCTAATAACTGAACAATCTGGTCTTCCCTGATTACTTTTCCATTTGAAAAGCTATAGATTGCTTCCATCTTTTCTCTTTTTTTCTTTTTCTGAGTATCCCATTCTGTTACTTCGTGTCTAATCATTCTCTTTCTCCTTTACTTTGTCTTATATGTACTTGAATATAAAATTGAAGTATTATATAATCGAACTATCAAAATTGAATCAGATAGGTAATTAGGGGATTAGGAGGTACAAATTGAAGCTTTCACAATTGCGTTATTTCCAAACCATATGTAAATATCATAATATTACCCGCGCGGCTCAGGAGCTACACGTTTCTCAGCCAAGCCTTTCCAATGTGATTAAAGACTTAGAAAAGGAATTCGGTGTTACCTTATTCCATCGCTTAAGTAAAGGCCTATTTCTAACGGAGGAGGGCACCTTTCTTTTAGAACGTGCCACTGATTTGCTTGCGCAGGCAGACAATCTCATATCTGAGATGAGTGTACTGGGCAGTTCTAACCATAAGGTAAAGCTCGGTCTGCCACCAATGCTTGGTTCACTACTGTTCCCCAATATTATGCAGACACTTCAGCTAAATTATCCAAACACTAACATTGCAGTTCTTGAACACGGTTCCATCACTAATAAATCTCTTGTGCAAGAAGGCTCCATCGATGCGGCGATAATCTCCGGCAACGACCCTCTGCCCTATGTTCTCGATTACGTTGAACTGTGCACATTGAATATATTATTCTATATCTCTATTGAAAGCCCAACTGCCATTGCTACGGAAATTAATATCAATCAACTGCAGAATGTTCCACTTGTTTTACTAAAAGAAGATAGTTTTATTACTTCTTTTGTGATGCAACGCTTCAAAGATCATGATATACTTCCCAACATTATTCTTAACACGAATCAGCTCAACACCATTGAGAAGCTGGTTGCAAATAATACAGCTGCTTCCTTTCTCTTTGAAGGTATCCTCTCAGAGAATGAGGATATAGTAGCGATCCCTCTTATCGATCCTCCTAAGGTAAATGTCCGCCTTATTTGGAACAAGAACCGCAAGCAGTCCATTGGAACTAAAAACCTAATTCGACTCATGCAGAATTCCATTGAGCTGCCTTCGAATTAACTTTTTGTCTTTGTAATTACAGTGTATGTAAAAAGTAGGATATTGTCTAATACGAGAGTTTTATCGTGATATAGGTTTTCCTTATATGAAAAAAAAGCCGTTAGAAACGGGAGCAGTTTTTATGTTATAAGACCAACTATCAAAAGTCATCAACTGCAATTCACGAACGCTGAAACGTCAGATAAAATTAAAAATGGCCCTATGTCTTAGCTAGAGAGGTATGCGTTAGCATCCCACCACTACATTTGACATAGCGCCTATAATTATACTCATTGAAAACTATCTACATACCAAGTTGCTCTCTAACCTTTTTACTAAGTGCCTTGCATACCCACTCGTGTGAGGCTCTAACTATATCTTTTAGAGCATCAATCGGCACATTACCGTCCAAATATACACTACTCCAATGTGTTTTATTCATATAATACCCCGGAACTATGTCTTCGTACTTGTCTCTAAGCGCCTCGCTAAATGCCGGTTCCAGTTTAAGCGTTATTATATGACGAGAAACTCTGTCATCATTTCCAATATAAGCATACATCTTCCCACCAACCAGATATTTATATGCTTGCCATGCCGGTTGAAATTCTTCTGTAGTAGCCGTTTGCTCCAGCAAGCATTCCTGTAGCCACTTATGTTGCTTCATTTCTTCGTCTGACCATTGAATCGTGTTTTCGTTATTAAGTTCTGCCACCCTGATACCTCCCTTTAATCCTCCGTTGCAGTAATCGACCTCAGCTTCGGTGCTATCTCAAGCAATTCATCGTATGTCACGAACGTTTTCATTTCCCTTATTTCTATGATAATATGAACTCATAATATCACATTAGAGTATAATTTTCCAAATTTTGTCAAAGCTTCTTTTGTTGATTTGAACTGATTGCTGATTCCGATGGGCAAAGCATCCTCTACATAATGCATGGCTGATAGCTTGTGAATATCCACACCCATCTTGCACCTATTAACTGCGAAGGTGCATCGCATCTTTCGTATATTCCATAAGTTCTATTCTGTTTCCATCCGGGTCAACAATCCATAACTGCAATGCACCGTCAGGACCAAGCTTAATGTCCGTATCAAGCTTAATACCATTACGCATTATAGCTTGTTTAGCTTCTTGGATATCAGATACTTCAAGACACAAGTGCTGATATCCGGTAAAACCGGACAAATCAAGTTCTTGGGTTTTGGTCGTTCCGGCGTTGTAGAATAATTCTATATATTGGTGAGGCGCCACCTCTATATAGTCTATCCAAGGTTTGTCTGCAATCATTCGAAGGCCTGATATCATCTCGTCTTCTGCTCCGGAATCCTCCATATAACTTGCTAAATCACCATAGGTCAAAGTGAATACATTTTTAAGCCCTAAGCCTTGACAGTAAAAGTTTTTCATATTGATATCATCTTTTACATTATATGCAACCTGTGTTGTGAATTTAACCATTGAACAAACTTCATGATTCCTTTTATCCGTGAGTGGCAACTTGCCATTCTTGTTGTACTGTGTGAACTGTACTACATTTCCATCAGGGTCATTTACTACTATTTCGGTTGCACCATCAGCCACCTTATGAACATCCTGAACAAGTTCTACTCCTGAGTTAACTAATCTTTGCTTAATAGCTTCTATATCATCAACTTCATAGTTCATTTTGAAATATCCATAATACTCTTGCCTATTTTCTATTTCTTTATATTCAATACCTTGTGTATTATGGAACAGTTCCAAATACTGGTGATCCGATAACTTTAGATACTCTATCCACGGCATTTCGTCCTTCTCCCTCATCGCCATAATTTGTTCTTGTACTATACTTGAACTGCTCTGAAGAAAGTCCGTTAAATCTTTCATTTTTAGGGTAAACTGCCGTTTCATTCCTAACACGTCCGCATAAAAGTGTAGCATCTCCTCCATGTTCTTTGCATTAAATGAAACATGCCCAATATTAGTAATCGGTACATTTGAAAGTGGCAGTAGTTCAGGCTTTTCACATGTTGATTCGATATCAAAAAACGAGCCTGTTTCGCCACCTTTTAACATAGCTTCCAGCACTTCCAAGACATGATATGCCAATTCTTTTGACGCACGATTTTTCCTATTATATAGTATTGCATCTGCCAAATCAGAAGGTCCAATACCGCGTGAATTCTCGCTATACTGTGTAAAATTCCAAAGCGTAGTTGGCTTTGGTGCAACTCTAGGGTCTACCGGATTTGGCAAGATTTTCACATCTCCACCAAACTCATTCGGATTAGTTAAAAATAGTATTCCCTTTTCGCCGTATATTGCAAAGTAGGCTTGGTCTGCCATAATGGTATCATGATCCAAATGCATAGTCCCTGATACACCACTTTCCATCATTATAATTGCTGAAACTCGACTTTCTACAGGCGTATCCATAACTTGACTAAATTCCGGCATGTTCGGGATTATATTAACGTGTGTCTTGTATGGCATTTCTACAATTCCACCTACTCTTTTAACCGGTCCTAATACACTAATAAGTGCAGTCAAATAGTACACTCCGTAATCAAGAACCGCTCCACCTCCCGGCTCTCTTAGAAACGTAAATAAGCTCATTAGGAAATCATTATTTCTATTCGCAGAAATTACAAATGATTGAACTTTTCCGATAATACCATTTTCGATTTCTCTAGCCGCCATTTGATATGCTGCCCCCATAAATGTATCCGGTGCTGCACCAAGGTACAAACCATGCTCATTAGCAATATCCAGTAATTCCTTCGCTTTACTAAGCTCATCCGTAACCGCTTTCTCCGTATATACGTGCTTTCCTGCTAGCAATGATGCTTTTATAAGCTCGTAGTGAGTTGGTGTTGGCGTTAGAATAACTACCATATCAATATCCGGACTATTAATTAGCTCATCGGTTGTTACTGCCTTAATTCCATATTCTTTAGATTTTTTCTTTGCATTATCCATGTTCTTAGAAGTAATTAACTTAACTTCCAAATTCTCAAACTTGTTAATCATATTCTTTAAGTAAATATCGCTTATTGATCCTGCGCCAATTACACCTACTCTAAGTTTTGAATTCTTCATTTTATAATTTCCTCTCTTTCTAATAGCATTTCTATCAAAACTCACACCTTACATATTCACATCATTCTATCATAAATCCGTTAACTCAACACTCTTTTTGTAAGCTCAAACATAAACAAGACCGGCAATACTCTTTCGAATATTACCGGTCTTGTTTTTTGTTTTATCGCCAGCCGACTTATTGTCAGTCTATATCACTTATTTTGTCTTCCCCAAAGTCATTGATTAGCTAGTTGGCTTCTGCAAATATCGTCTCGTTGGTATTCTCAGTTGCTGATTCTTCGGCAAGTATTTCATCAAACTTTTCGAGAATGGTTCTTTGAATTTCCTCTCTTGTCTCTGAATTGATAGGATGTGCTACATCTCTGTATTCCCCATCTGCTGTTTTCTTGCTAGGCATAGCAATAAACATCCCTTTCTCGCCTTCGATTACCTTGATGTCATGAACTACAAATTCATCATCAATTGTAATTGAAACAACTGCCTTAAGTTTACCTTCTTTCGCTATTTTACGAATACGTACATCTGTTATTTGCATCGCTATAAGCTCCTTTCTTAGTCAATGCATTAGTATCTTATAATGCATACCTCTCGTTTTTTTCATTGACTACCTTCACACCATTTTCTCCAACATATCTGGTGTTAGCTCTTATGCTGCCTCTGCTTTCAACGATACAATTCTCAATATAGATATTGTCCCCCAAGTATACGTCATTTAAAATGACTGAATTTTTTACCACACAATTATTGCCTATAAATACCTTTTTAAATAATATTGAATTTTCTACTGTACCATTAATAATACAGCCGCTTGCTACCAACGTGTTCTTAACACTCGCCTTTGGATTGTATTTTGCAGGTGGCAAGTCTGAAACTTTTGAGTGGATCTCAGGCTGCTCCTTGAAAAAATAATCTCTAACCTCCCTCTTTAAAAAATCCATGTTGGTTTGGTAGTAAGCATCTACCGTGTTGATGCTGTTCCAATAGTCTTTTATCTTATAACCATATATTCTCTTTAGGTTTTTATACCTTACAAGGATATCGGTCACAAAATCGAATCTTCCTTCTTCTGCACTGTGTTCAATCAAGTCGATTAATTGTCTACGCCTGATTACATAAATTCCGGTCGAAATAGTTTTAGCATTCGCAACCATTGGCTTTTCTTCAAATTCCGTAATACGCATATTGTCATCCATCGATACAACCCCAAATCTAGTTGCCTCTTCCGGAGATGCAAGTTCTTTGCATACTACAGTAATATCTGCTTTTTTCGCTATGTGATACTCCAAAATCTTATTATAATCCATCTTGTATACTGCATCTCCTGAAGAGATTACAACGTATGGCTCATGGCTTTGTTTTAGGAAGTCAAGATTCTGAAATATCGAATCCGCAGTTCCCCTGTACCAATAGCCGTTGTCTGCAGTTATTGTAGGTGTAAACACATATAACCCACCATGTTTACGACCGAAATCCCACCATTTGGAAGAATTTAAATGTTCATTTAATGAACGCGCATTGTACTGTGTGAGAACCGCCACCTTCTGAATATGTGAGTTCGACATATTACTAAGTGCAAAGTCTATAGCCCGATAACTTCCTGCTATTGGCATTGCTGCAGTAGCTCTCTTAGTAGTCAGTTCCTTCATTCTGTTATTATTGCCGCCCGCTAGTATTAATCCTAATGCTCTCATATTTGTTCACCCGCCTTTATCAAAGTCTCGCCACTTTCAAGTACTCCCTGCGGATAATCTTCATATGTAGTAGATCCTGAAACGGCAACATTCTTACCGATTTGAATTCCCTTCGGAATTAAAGTGTTTTCACCGATGGCTACAAGTCCGAAACCATAAATATCAGGTTTTAATTTATTAGGGGTGTCACTTCCGACTCCGATAGTAACATCATCTTCAATTCTAACCCCTTCGGCTATAATTCCCTTATCTATAATGCAACCCTTACCTATCGTTACATCCTTCATGATAATCGAATCACGAATCACTGTACCTTCGCCAATCAATACTCCTGATCCGATTACACTGTTATATACCTCTCCATATACCTCACATCCGTCACCTATTATACTTCTAACCGTGACTGCATCCTGTGATAAATACTGAGGTGGTATAATATCGCTATTTGTATATATCTTCCAAAACTCTTCATATAGATTGAATTCCGGAACAATATCAATAAGCTCCATATTTGCTTCCCAATAAGACATCAATGTTCCAACATCTTTCCAATAGCCGTTGTACTCATATGCATATATTGGTTTGCCCTTGTCAAAGCAGTAAGGAATAATGTGCTTACCAAAGTCACATCCCCGCTCTTCCTTATTGCTGATTAGTGCTTCTTTTAGAGTACTCCAGTTGAAAATGTATATACCCATTGATGCCAAATTACTCTTTGGTTCTTCGGGCTTTTCTTGGAAATCCGTTATTTCACCCTTTTCATCAGTTACAACAATACCAAATCTCTTAGCCTCTTCCATAGGAACGGGCATGGATGCTATCGTAACCTCAGCTCCATTCTCTTTGTGGAAATCAAGCATAACTTCATAATCCATCTTGTAAATATGATCTCCTGAAAGGATCAAAACATAGTCCGGATTAAAGTTCTCCATGTATGTTAAGTTTTGGTAAATAGCATTAGCGGTACCTGTATACCACTCACTGTTATCGCTTTTCTCATAAGGAGGCAATATGGTAACCCCCCCCACATTTCGATCTAAATCCCATGGAATACCTATGCCAATATGGGTATTCAAGCGTAGTGGCTGATACTGGGTAAGTACACCAACAGTGTCAATTCCGGAATTAATACAGTTGCTAAGCGGAAAATCGATAATACGATACTTTCCTCCAAAAGCCACAGCGGGCTTTGCAACAGATGCGGTTAACACTCCCAGACGGCTTCCTTGTCCTCCAGCTAATAACATTGCAATCATCTCTTTCTTAGCCATCTTGTTTCACCTCTTTTCCTTTGATTGTCTATATTATAGCATACATTTTTTTTATAGTGAAGTTTGAGTATTGTAATTCACTAACTTTTCTGAAAGTCGTCTGAATTGTCACATTATTTGCGTGAATCATAGTAATTTCATTAGGATATGGCATTTTTTTCGTATTGGGTTTATAATGAGTAAGTTACTATCTTGCTACTCTATTTTTTTTTTGGAAGGATTACATTATATGTACAAAATTGACTTTAACGAACCAATACACATACACTTTATAGGAATAGGCGGCATTAGCATGAGTGGCCTTGCAGAAATCCTGGCAAAGGAAGGGTTCACGATTACCGGGTCTGATAATCAGAACTCACCACTTATTGAAAAAATGATTAACAATGGAATACATATTAACATAGGACAACATGCTTCTAACATAACCCCTGACATTGATTTAGTTGTCTATACTGCCGCTGTACATAAAGATAACGAGGAGTATATGACTGCAATTTCAATGAATAAGCCTATGCTTTCACGCGCTGAACTTCTCGGTCAACTTATGCAAAATTATGATATACCTATCGCAGTTGCCGGAACTCATGGCAAAACTACAACTACCTCAATGATGTCGCACATTTTATTAGAAGGCGAACTTGATCCAACTATTTCAGTTGGAGGTATCTTAAAAGCAATTGATGGAAATATACGCGTTGGCGGTAATAAATATTTTCTCACTGAAGCCTGCGAATACACCAACAGTTTCCTGCACTTTTTTCCGAAAATCAGTATTATACTAAACATTGATGAAGATCACCTTGACTTCTTCAAAGACCTTGATGATATATATGATTCATTCTATAAATTTGCAGAGCTCACCTCTGATGACGGTGCACTTATAATGAATGGTAATATAGATCGAATATCTAATTTTAAAAATATAGTTGGCGATAGACTAATAACTTATGGAACTGATCCAAGCTTTGATTACTATGCTAAGAATATTAAGTATAACTCCTTCGGATGTGCATCATTTGACATTTATATGAAAGAGAATATGCTCGGTAGTATAGAACTCTCGGTAACGGGTGCTCACAATGTACTAAACGCACTTGCTGCCAGTGCCGCTGCACTTAAATTGAACATCCCTTTTGATGATATTAGAACCGGGTTACTTTCATTCAACGGAACCAACCGACGGTTTGAAAATAAAGGCGTAAAGAATGGCATAATTATTATCGATGATTATGCACATCATCCGACTGAAATAAGAGCCACTCTTAAAGCAGCGGCAAATTATCCTCATAGAGAAATCTGGTGTATATTCCAGCCACATACATATACCAGAACCAAGGCCCTATTTCACGAGTTCGCAGATGCACTCGCTCTGGCTGACCATGTGATATTAACCGATATATACGCCGCCAGAGAAACCGATACCCTCGGTGTTTCTTCTAAGATGTTGGCTGATGAAATTGTTGCAAAAGGTGCAAATGCATATTACTTTTCGACCTTTAATGAAATAGAAGATTTCTGTATCAAAAACTGCAAAAAAAATGACCTGTTGATAACTATGGGTGCAGGAAATGTTGTATCTATCGGAGAATCTATTCTGAAAAGATAGTTATCCACAATATCCACAGATTTTTATCCACAAAAAAGTCTGATTTTCATCAAAAAACTTCTTTTTTCAACCATTTGCGGGTGCTATAATACTCCTATCGGTTAATATGCCGAGGCACATTATACACGAGAGGAAACTTGGGATGAAAAGAATAAAGTTAAAAAGCAATGCTCAGAATCATTCAATCATTCTGAACACTGACTTTATCGATGAACTCATGCCAAATGCTAATGGGGAGTATGTCAAAGTTTACTTACTGCTGTTGAGACAATTGTCTGATCCGCAGGCAAATTTATCTGTTTCCAGAATTGCTGACATCTTAGATATTACCGAAAATGATGTCGTTAGAGCACTTAGATATTGGAAAAAACAGGGACTTGTAGACTTTGAAAGCGAAGATGCAAAGGTTGTGACTACAGCTGAACCTGAACTTCAACCAAACATTACGCCTTATCGAAGCAGGGCAAAAAAGAAAGAGTTAAAAGAAGCACTATTTGTTGCAGAGAAATTTTTAGGAAAAACCTTAACTGTAACAGAAGCAGAAACAATCGGATTTATTGTAGAGGATTTGAAGTTTCCATTTGAAATAATCGATTATATGATTGAGTACTGTGTGGAAAATGGACACAAAGATATGCGCTATATTAAGAAAGTTGCCATTGATTGGGAAGCTGCAGGGATAAAAACCATCGAAGATGCTAAAGGACGAGTTGCCAGTCACAACAAGATTTGTTATTCTACATTAAGAGCCTTTGGAATAGCCGGCCGAGCGCCTGCAGAATCTGAAGTTGCTTATATCCGAAAATGGAACAAGGATTTAGGATTTAGTACAGAGATGATTTTAGAAGCATGCGATCGTACAATCAGCGCAATACACAAACCGAGTTTCGAATATACTGATACTATACTGCAAAATTGGTATAAGAATGGTGTGAAAACATTTAAAGATATTTCTGAACTGGATCACGGATTTCAGAAAGAGAAAGAAAATCGGAAACAGGCCAAAGTAAATAAGCCTAAAAAAACGAAATTCAACAACTTCGCGGAACGTTCATATGATATGGACGATTTAGAAAAAAAATTGATTCAATAGATAAGTCTAAAGGAGACAGTGAAACTATGCCACTTCCAAATTATATGTATGAAGAGATTATGCAGATCTATGAAGACAGACAATTGGAAAACCACAATCATCTACAAGAGCGATACAAAGAGGTTTATAAAAAGTTCCCTCGTATCCGGGAAATAGATTCGGCAGTCTCCTCTATTAGTGTAAAACAAGCAAAAAAACTAATCGAAGGAGATAAAGCCGCTCTCACAACTTTAAAGGAGCAGCTTAATCTCCTTTTTTTGGAAAAATCAAAGCTATTAAAAACGAATGGATATCCGGGAGATTACTTAGAAATGCACTATACTTGCGACGATTGTAAAGACACCGGCTATATCGGAACCACAAAGTGTCATTGCTTTAAACAGCGTGAAGTGAAACTACTATATTCACAATCTAATTTAGGTGATATACTGGATAAAGAGAATTTTAAAACTTTTAACTTAAACTTCTACTCAAACAAAATCGACAAAAAAACCGGACGCTCTAATCGCGAAAACGCAAAAATCGCCTTAGAAACATGCAAAGACTTTGTTGATTCATTTAAAAATGCTGAAGATAATCTTCTTTTGTACGGTGATACCGGTGTTGGTAAAACATTTCTATCACACTGTATAGCAAAGGAATTAATCGACAAATCATATTCCGTTATCTATCTAACTGCATCGGAACTATTCGATTCTTTAGCAGATGCCAAATTTCATAACAATAATAAGGCGGGTTCTCATATCTATGATTGCGACTTACTTATCATTGACGATCTTGGAACAGAGCTTAGTAATAGCTTTACCAGTACCGAAATGTTTGTAATTACAAACGACCGACTTCTCAAGAAAAAATCAACTATTATTTCTACTAATCTATCTTTGGAGGACTTGAAAGAAAAATATACCGAGAGAGTGTTTTCTCGTATCAGCAGCAATTATTCGTTGCTTCGCCTCACCGGTGAAGACATTCGTATAGTAAAGAAACTTAAAATTTAGGAGGAAAGTAAATGTTACGTCGTAACGATCGCAACCTAGATAATATACCTGTAGGTGCCCTTGGTCTCATTTCCTTAGATGGCTGTAAGGAAATGGGTAATCATGTCAATGATTATCTTGTAAAATGGAGACATGAGGATGGGCATATTCACAAAGACGATATAGTCTTTACCGGATATGAAAGAGATACGTATCAAATAAGTGCCAAGGTCCCTCGTTTTGGTTCGGGAGAGGCAAAGGGAATTATTAATGAATCAGTAAGGGGTATGGACGTTTACATTATGGTAGATGTCTGCAACTATAGTGTTAAGTATTCTTTATCCGGTCATGAAAATCACCTCTCGCCCGATGATCACTACCAGAATCTCAAAAGAATAATAGCTGCAATTGCCGGAAAAGCAAGGCGTGTTAATGTTATCATGCCATTCTTATATGAAAGTAGACAACATAAGAGAAGCTCAAGAGAATCTCTTGATTGTGCACTTGCACTTCAAGAATTGGTGCGAATGGGCGTGGATAATATCATTACATTCGATGCACATGATCCTAGAGTATCCAATGCCATTCCACTCCATGGTTTTGAAACCGTAAGACCAACCTATCAGTTTATAAAGGGACTTCTGCGTCATGATAAAGAGCTTATAATAGACTGTGAAAATATGATGGCAATAAGCCCTGATGAGGGTGCTACTGAACGTGCAGTATATCTTGCTAATGTATTAAACCTTGATATGGGAATGTTCTATAAAAGACGTGACTACACTAAAATGGTTGGCGGACGTAATCCTATAGTGGCACATGAATTCCTTGGAACAAGTGTGGAAGACAAAGATGTAATCATACTGGATGATATGATTTCCTCAGGAGATAGCATCATAGACGTTGCCTCTCAACTAAAAAGGAGAAAAGCTCGCAAGATATATGCCGCTGCTACATTCGGACTTTTTACAAACGGACTTGATAAATTTGATGAGGCATATGAAAATGGTATCATAAACGGTATACTTACAACAAACCTTGTATATCAAACACCCGAACTTCTAAGCCGAGAATACTATATCAATTGTGATATGAGTAAATACATTGCGCTTATGATAGATACGCTAAACCACGATGGCTCAATAAGCAGTATTTTAAATCCAATTGAACGTATACAAAGTGTTATAGAAAGATATAAAAACGGCGAGGACATTTAGTCCTCGCTGTTATATTTTTACCTCTGAAAACTCTATGTGATTTTCTCTAAGTATCTCACTCTCCCTCTCATGACAGGTGAATAGGAATACTTGCTTATTTAATGAAGGTAGAAAACAAATCACTTCCTTCAATCGATTTTCATCATAATAGACAAATGTATCATCAAACACAAGAGGTATGGATTCCTTAAGTACAATTCGAGAAATTGCAAGACGAAGCGAGAAATATATCTGCTCAACAGTCCCTCTGCTCAAATTAAAAAGTGATACTTGGCGACCTCCACTAATAACATAGCAGTTCAGCTCATCATTGAAATATAGCCTATCATACTTGCCGCTTGTTATAGTACTAAGTATCTGTGACATCTCACCAATCAATCTCTTATCAAGTATGCTTCGCATATCCTTTGATATAGATCCAAGCGTTTCTATTGCCATTTCTATAGAGGCCTTTTTTTGTTCTTGTCGTTGTAATAAATCAGACATCTCATCAAAGTCTTGTAGCTGTTCTTTTAAATTATAGTATAATAATTTCTTATCCCTTAGTTCTTCTTCTACTCTTTTCTTATTCCATGTAAGTTGTTCAAGCGGCAGTATCCCTTTTTGCTTTGCCATCTGCTCAAGGATTCTCTCTGACTCAGTCTTAACTTGATTTTTGCTGACCTTTATCCTATTCCAAGTATAGATAATACTTAGCAGAAACACCATTACGGTAACCAATGTATTCCATGGTCTTGGAATCAGTACAAATGATAATATAGTTGATAAAAGAAACAAAAGTATTTCAACGGGATGTACACGATACCCCGTACTATACGTAGTCTCCTGTTTAACATTCTGCTCTTTCCTTCTGTTTTTAAGTGACTCCTCCAGACTCTCTAATTCCTCTTCTAAACGATGTACATCTCTCCACACATACGTCATTTCATTTTCAATAGTTTCCTTCTTTTTCTGACGCTTTTCCAGGGCAGATTTTATTTCCTTACTCTCCTGCTTCTTCTGTTCGGAAAGTATATCTATGGCTGTTTGGAAATCAATATCACTTTCTCCGGTCATAAAGTAACTTGCTGCATAGTTATTGAAGGCTTCTACTAATTCAACATTTGTTTCTATACTCATTTGAGAAATAGAAACTGTATTTTCATATATTTCCTTGGTTATTCCCCCAAGTAATATTTCTAAGTCTCCACCTTCAACATCTAAAACCTCTCCGTCATCTGTGCAAATCAATTCCGCACTTTTACCATATTTGTCAAAATTTCTCGTGAGTACGAAGTTTCTATCTCCTATAGAAAATGTAATACTACCTGAATAATAGTTACTATTTTCCCACGGTTCATACTTACTGAAGTCATCACTTATGGCAGCTTTTCCTCTGCCTCTTTCCATTCCAAATAACATGCTTTTAATAAAACCATGGATAGTTGATTTTCCGGCTTCATTCTCGCCATAAATTAGATTCAGGTTGTCGTCAAACGCAAATTTTTTTTCTTTAAATTTGCCAAAATTTTTTATATACAGTTCTCTAATTATCATTACCTATGACCTTCTCGCTTCCATTAATGCACTAACTCCATAGCTCATTGCTTCGTACTCCGGGCTATCCTTGGGATAATCTATATATTTCTCAATAAAAGCGCCTATTATATTGTCCTTATTAAGCTCCATAAGCTTCCTAAAATCATAAAAAGGATCCGTATCATCTATAATTCCAACAATATTTCCAAGAATATCAAAATTCTGAGTATCCATTATCATATTTTCATTTCTAAACCCATGTATTACTACATTGTAAATGTTCTGCTCTCCTGCCTTTTCTATTGCCGCCATCATACGATCTTTTACTTCATGTGCAGACATACTATCATCTATTTTTATATTAAGCTGCATATATTTACGCTTAGCAAACGTCACAAACTCTGTTTTAATGCCATCTTCTTCAAGTGTTCCGAGTATGTATCCGTGATCGCCTAAATCATTTCTATCAATTGGCTCTAATGCACCTGCAAATGCCATCTTATTTTCAATTAGTATTTTAGGCTTATGGATATGTCCAAGGGCTACGTAATCATATCCAAGTTCACTTACTTTTCTTTTGTTAAAAGGAACGTGTGTCACATCTCCGCCATGCGCAATTAATATCTTCCTCATTCTGTCAGCATTAGGTCTTGCTTCATCTATAATGGGCTCTTCAATCATTTTTTCATGGTAGCTAAAACCATATACTTTTAGATTCCATTTGGTGAATGTTACCTGCATCAACTTGCTATCCGTAAGCATCGTCACATTCGGTGACCATGTAAATGTTTTATAAAAGGACGTAGGTTTAATATAATCATGATTACCGGCAATGAGCACAACTTTAGTGAATTCCAGCTTAGAAAATAGATAGTCAAGCTCCTTTAGTTCTCTAAGAAGAGGCTGATTATGAAATATATCACCTGCTATTAACAATAGATCAATTTTCTGCTCATTACATACGTTCAATAATCTTTCAAAAGTCTCCCATAGCTCATCGCCTCTGGTTTTTTCATTAGCACGTCCTGCATCAGGATTAGCTCCAAGATGTATGTCTGCAACATGTATAAATTTCATTAGTTATTCCTCATCTTCTTCTGCTTCTTCCGGTAAATTTACAATAAATTGTGTTCTGAAATCATCACTTTTAGCTCTTATCTTTCCACCATGAGCCTCAACAATCTCTTTGGCTATTGCAAGTCCAAGACCTGCGCCTCCGGTTTCACTAGATCTGGATTCATCAACACGATAAAACTTTTCAAATATAGTTTGGAGCATGCTGCCCGGAATTTTCTTACCTTCATTGCTGAAAATAATCTCAATATTTCCCTTTTTTCGTCTTGCTGTTATTAATATAGTCGAGCTGTCATAGCAATAGGCTATTGCATTTCTAAGAATATTATCAAAAACTCTGATAAGCTTATCCGGGTCACCCATTATCATTAGGTTCTCCTCAACATCTACCTCACAACGCAGATTCTTCCCTTGAAGTACCGCATACAATTCATCGCTAAGCTGCTCAAGCATAAGTGATAAATTAAGCGATACCGGATCTATTTCTATTTCCTGTAAATTAAACTTAGTAATATCAAAGAACTCGTTTATAAGTTCCTCCAGTCTCTTTGCCTTTTCGTAAGCAATCTCTGTGTATTTTACTCTCTCTTCCGTAGATAGTTCGTTGTGTTCTTCCAGTATCGACAGATACGCCAGCACTGAAGTGAGTGGTGTCTTCAGGTCGTGCGCTAAAAACAGAACAATATCACTTCTCTTTTTCTCAGCCTCAAGAGCATCTAATTCCTGTCTTTTGATAGTTGCTTTAATCTCATTGAGCCTTATTTCAATCGGTTTCATCTCAGTAGTCAACTTAATTGGTTCAGGAGAATCCGAAATAACATTTTCAATACCAATTTCTACCGCATCCAGATATTTGGTCATTCGACTTAACGAAATATAGAAAAAAACAGCAAACAAAAACAGAAAGCCAACAAGAAGGTAAAATTCCTTATTATCTCCTATCAGCCTCCAATAAAAATTTGTAGCTGCTTTCTCGCTTACGCCTGCATTAGTAATTAGTCTCACAAATGCATTGGCAAAGCTATCATTGAAAATTCCATCCACTAGATAGCTTAATATAAATACTGCTACAATAACTGTGAGAGTAGTTACAACAAGTGATTGCAGAAGTATACTGAATTTTAGTTTTCTATAACTACTCTTCCACTTTATAGCCAACACCCCAAACTGTTTTTATGAAATCTGTTTTGCCCACAGGACCACTCATTTTTTCTCTTAAATGCCTTATATGAACCATAACCGTGTTATTACTTGACTTGTAGTATTTTTCCTTCCAAACAGCTTCAAAAAGCTCTTGCGAGCTAATTACGCGATTCTTATTCTCACAAAGCAGCCATAGAATATCAAACTCAATAGGTGTAAGAGTAAGCTCCCTTTCATTATATATACACTCATGTGATGTTCTATTTAGCACTAATCCACCAAAATCAATAACCTCTCCCGTATCTTTTGACGCATCGTTATACTGGGTATATCTTCTTAGCTGTGCTTTTACTCTGGCAACTACTTCCATCATGTTAAACGGCTTTGGAATGTAGTCATCTGCTCCTAGAGTAAGTCCTGTAATTTTGTCTGTATCATCGCCCTTAGCGGTTAACATTATCACAGGGAATGTATAATCTTTTCTAACCATCTTAAGTATTTCGAGACCGTCAATGTCCGGAAGCATAATATCGAGAATCGCCAGATCTATCTTTGTACTCTTTATTATATTTATTGCGTCTTGCCCTGTATAACACTTTAATACTTCATATTCATCGTTCTTTAAATATAGTTCGATTACATCAGCTATCTCTTGCTCATCATCAACAACTAATATTGTCTTCATAGGCAAACCCTCCTAAGCTAAAGATTGTAATTATAAATCACACGATCCCGTAGTTCTTGGAAATGGGATAACATCTCTAATATTACCCATTCCTGTTAAATACATTACGCATCTCTCAAATCCCAGTCCAAAACCGGCGTGTCTGGTTGATCCGTATTTTCTAAGATCCATGTAGAAATCATAGTCCTTTTCGTCCAATCCGCACTCATCCATACGCTTTTTCAACACTTCAATATTATCTTCTCTTTGACTTCCGCCAATGATTTCACCAATACCCGGAACTAATAAATCCATAGCTGATACGGTCTTATTATCATCATTCAATTTCATATAGAATGCTTTAATATCCTTTGGATAATCAATAACAAAAACCGGTTTCTTATATAGTTCCTCAGTTAAGTATCTTTCATGCTCAGTTTGTAAATCCGAACCCCACGATACCTTATATTCAAATCTGTCATTTACCTTTTCAAGCAACTCAATCGCCTTAGTATATGTTATTCTTTCAAACTCAGAATGAACTACGTTTTTTAGTCTGTCAAGTAATCCTTTGTCCACAAAAGAATTGAAGAAGTTCATTTCCGGTTCTGCATTCTCCAGCACATAAGAAATAATATATTTTATCATATCTTCTGCAAGATCCATATCATCAACAATGTCCGCAAACGCTATTTCGGGTTCTATCATCCAAAATTCTGCAGCATGTCTGGTTGTATTTGAGTTTTCTGCCCTGAATGTAGGGCCAAAAGTATATATGTCGCCGAAAGCTTGTGCAAATGTTTCTCCATTGAGTTGACCACTAACAGTTAAATTAGTCTCTTTACCAAAGAAATCCTGAGAGTAATCCACATTTCCGTCATCATCCCTCGGTGTATCCTTCATATTAAGCGTAGTGACCTGGAACATCTCACCTGCACCTTCAGCATCACTGCCCGTGATAATTGGCGTGTGTACATACACAAACCCTCTTTCCTGAAAGAATGTATGTATCGCATAAGATATAAGTGATCTAACTCTGAATACCGCTTGGAAAGTATTCGTCCTTGGACGAAGATGAGAAATACTTCTCAAATATTCAAAGCTATGACGTTTCTTCTGCAGTGGATAGTCCGGTGCTGATGTACCTTCTATTTCGACCTTGGTCGCCTG
Source organism: Suipraeoptans sp. (assembly GCA_047973235.1). GTDB lineage: Bacteria > Bacillota > Clostridia > Lachnospirales > Lachnospiraceae > Aequitasia. Next base: position 45,682 of record JBKEBP010000159.1, read on the forward strand.
TATTTCAAATGGCTGCTTAGCATTAGGTGTCTCTACGAGTGTTCCCGTTACTATGACTGCTGCTCCAACATTCAGTCTCGAAATCTCATCAAAATTATCCATGGTATCATGGTAAACTACCTGCAGTGGTTCAAAATATGACCCATCGTTAATTACTATAAATCCAAATGTTTTAGAATCTCTAATACTTCTAATCCAGCCTCCCACAGTTATTTCTTTCTCGATAAAGCTTTCCTTTGACTTAAATAAATCTTTAATCTTTGTTATATTCATTCGTACAACTCCTTCAATTTAAATCTAGTTGCTTTTAGTATATACCATTGATATAATAACTTCAACATTTGACTGTCCTAAGCAGTATGAACAAATTGACAAAGGGGATTTTATGAACAAGAGAATATATATATTTGCATTAATATTATGCCTTGTATTTTCATTTACAGGATGTAAAGAAAATAATGGTATTGAAGAGGCTGCTGAAAAAATCACCCCTACTCCCAATATTGAGATTAGCGCTACAGTGAACATAAAGGCTGACTTAGCCTCTGAACTATAAATAGATTAAAGATTTCTAACCATAGAAGATGATGGTATTGAAGAGTCTGCTGCAAAAGAAGAAGGCTCCTACACGTACAAAATTACAGAATAT
>JBKEBP010000010.1:0-5373 GCA_047973235.1 Suipraeoptans sp.
TTATAAGGAGTTGCTACCTTGGAGTGATAATATACCTGAAAGATGTAAAAATAACAAAAATCCACAGACGTAGTAAGATTATACTATAGCTGTGGATTTTTATATAGGTGTGCTTGAATTAACGCTTACAGATAATCAACAACAACATCTTTATCAGGATAGCTTTCAGCAGCATAAATGAGGTCCTCAACAAGATAATCTCCGAGTCGACGATATATGAAATTATGCTCCAGTTTATTATTCTTCTTGCTAAGCTTTTCATGTTCTTTTTCAAGATTCTCATATTTTCTCTCAAGATCTGTGGCGTAATCTTGGGTAATTTGGTAGTTCTCAATTTCGAACTCCAAATATTTATTACGAGCCTGTAAACCTCTGTAATCGCCATTTGTTCTCTTGCGATATTCTTCCGCTGTTTCCTGTTCGAAAACATTAGGAAGGTCCATAATATTTTCTCGTGTGGCGTACATTTGTGTCATTTCATAATGCTCTGCTCGATATCCTCTTTTTAAACCTCTCGTCAATCCCAAAGGCTCCATGGCTTTAGCATATTCTGTTTGGCGTTCCCTATAATCATTTCTATTTCCCATAATCTCATAAGCCATAAATCTGCCGTCTTTAACCGGTGTAATAAAATAATGGATATGAAGCGTTTTTTCGTCCAGATGGAGTACGCCATGAACAACATTTTCCTTACCAAAGTGTTCTTGCATCCACTTATTAGTCGCATCAACCCATGCGTCAATATCAATCTTATCCCCCATATTATGAGACATTGTTGCTAGAGCTACAATACCGACCACAGCATCTTTTCTAAGCTTAGCCACGTTTGGTTGTTTATAATAGTCAAGTTCCTTACAGCGTTCCTTAAATAATTGAAACCAATCCGAGCCTTCTACTCCCATAACACATCTGTTAAGATGAGACAATTCTTTATTTACGTTTTCTGCAAAGTCAACTCGATTAACATGATCACATCTTTTCTTGATTTCTTGCATCTTATTCCTGTTTAATTTTTCTGCTGTAAAAATAGCATAATTTTTTTCAGCCATTTCAAACCACATCCTTTCTTTATTTTGGTACTAATATTATGTATAACCCATTTTATTTTAATAAAAACACTAAAAGAGAATATACAGTTTCTCTATTAGTGTTTTTCTGATTCTCTATATAGAGTTTCAAATGCAATCTCTAATACGTTTATAGATTGTGTTTTTCACTATTTTCTACTTGCGTTTCAACGCAAGTTTGTCGATATGATATAACAGTTATTTGGTTTAAAAAGAAAAGGTATTTAAGTGTTTCAGAAGTGGCACGAAAAATAGATTATTTACAACCTTCAGTTAATAATGCTTTACATTTCTTCTCGTGTCATATCAGTAAAAATGAGACATATAGTTATTAGTTATTGGGATGTCAACCATTTTCAATTATTTGACATCCTGTTTTTATTAATTGATTTTAATTACATAATTAAAAAGTTGATTCAATACATAATAAATTTATACTAAAACAAAATGTGATTTATTTAGACCAAGGAGGATATAAAATGTTATGTTATGATAATATTAATAAGAAAGAGAAAGATGAGGCTACAATAGGTAAATATGCTAATTTAAGTGTCATCTCAGACGTTAAGGGAACAAAACCATATAGAGTTTTATTCGAAGAACCTTTTAATTCGATTTTAGCTGATACATGGTCAAAACTTATCGAGAAGATTACAGAGAATATAGTTGAAACATTTTCAGATGATGGTGGTAGAAAATTAAAAGAATCAAAAGCACAAGATGGGTATGGAAAAATGTATTTCTTTGAGGGCAATCAAAGAAGTGTAAAGTATGCATATATTAGCACATGTGATTTATCTGTATACAAGAGCGGTGGTGCAAATCTAACTATAGAAATTGTTAAAGAGATATGTAACCTTTATGCAATTGATCTAGATAAAGTCATTATTTTGTACAAATAGTTGATGGCGCAGTTCTTGCATACAAATTAAGTTCGGGGAAGTTATATAGAGGGGTGTTTGTATATGTATGTCGAGGATTCTAAATTTACTGCCTCTGAAAAATCAAATAATTGGGATGCAGCGAAGGCATCTGGAAAGAATCTAGAATGATCGAAATCGACTTATCATGAACAATACGCACCATTAAGTATCCCCAAGGAAGCTAAGCATAGACTGCAAGGCTTCTTTTTTTTCGTAATAACCGCTTCCTAATATTTTAATGACAAAGTGAAGAAGATATCTCAGCACATAATAAACAAAAGGAGCATCTACTTACGATAGATCCTCCTCGTAAAAACAAAATATTAAGTTGCTCAGATGTTTAGCGACATCTGAATGATGATAAGATTTTTTACATACTTTACTAAATTTATTATAACCAATAAGTACAATAAAGTCAATAGAAACCGTGGCCTTAGTGGGTTTTCAGAAGATATCATTGTATGCTTTGAGCGTAATAACTTAGGAGAAGATGCTTGTCACACTCAATTTGTCGCAGGAGAGCATAAAAAGAAAGGCGGCAAGTTATGATTAATCCCACAAGCGTAATAGACATGAATTCATTGTCCTATAAACCAGACAAAGAAATCCCTAAAGCAATCAAACAAGCTAAAGATGCATCACTAGCTAATATTAGGTGCTTAGACAACTTATACAATGATTATAATTGGACAATAGTTGACAACGAATTTAAGAGAAAGTTCTTATTCGCGTACTATAATTCAGCAAAAATCTTGTATGGCGGATTGAAAGCATATGAAATGACTGAGGAGAAAAGCAAGGGAATGGAGGAACCTCTTCCTGAGTACGATTTTTTGCTAATTATTATAGAAACAGATTTACATGAAGAAAAACTGGATTATCATAGTGATGGCGTCTATTCCTTCGCACCAGCAACAATTGCGGATCCTAAATGGCTTGATCTTACGGAAGCGGATGAAGTTAAGTATGGATTTCTTGATAATATTATTAAGAAAAAAGGAATGGAGGAAAATCAAAAAGAGTCAGTTAAACGGGATTTTTCAATTTGTTGTCTTTATTCGCAGGGCTATAGTTATAAAGAAATCTCAGAAGAGCTTAGCAAGAGATATCGACATTGTCATGAAAAAACAGTAAAACGTTCGCTAATCAGGCTCGACATGATAGACAATCGTGCGAAACAGTTAACACTGGAAGAAGTTGAACAGAAAAAAAGATACCAACGTAGGAGGACAACTTTCACTAAAGATCTCCCTATGCGAGCAAAAAATGTGGATGCACAGGACGACTTTATAAACGAGCGTAGTGGAGATCTTTACAAACAATTATCATGTAAAGTTATATCACATAACGAACAAGCTGATGCACTTGATAAGCTGAAAGCAGGAGTACAAGCTTTCTTGACAGGGCGTGCAGGAGCCGGAAAGTCAACTGTACTATGCAATTATTACAAAAATCTTTCAAAGGAGGAGCAGGATGTTACTTTAGTTGTAACGCCAACGGGAGGAGCATCAGAGCGTTTGGTAATTCCGAGTAAAACGATTCACACTGCATTTAAGCTGATGCAAGGTCATGTTTACAGTAGTAATGATGGTATCATCGAGCAGCCGTGGTTCAAATATATCAAGAGGATTATTATAGATGAGATATCACTCGTACGAATTGATGTTTTTGAGTATATTATGCGTGCAATAGAGCATATAGAGGACAAGTATAACAACCGTATACAGATTATTCTTTCAGGAGACTTTGGACAGATTGGCCCGGTAGTAACAAGTAGGGAGAAGGTAATTATGTCTGAACTTTACGGTAAGAAAGTATATGCGTACCAATCAGAATTTTGGACAAAGGGACAGTTTGAGCACATTGTGCTATATCAAAATCAACGAGGTAATGCAACACTATTGACCCAGGCATTTTATGACGCAATGGAAAAGGTTAAGTTTGGTTCGTACAAAGCACTTGTAGATGCTATTTGCATGGTATCACACAAAGAGAATGAGTCTGCAATATATCTTTGTACTAAAAATAAGTTGGTGGACTATTATAACAGCAGATACATTAATGGCTTTGATAATCGTAGAACATATAAAGCTGTCGGTCGTGTTAAAGGTGGACCAAAGGCCATCCTCGAACTTGCTGAAGATATGAGAGTGATGGCATTAAAAAACACTAAAACATATAAGAATGGGAGCTTAGGAAAAGTGGTCGAGCTTCTGGATGATTGTATTAGAGTAAGATTTTTTAAGAATGGAAAACTGGGCAAGGTATGTAAAGTGAGCTATGAAGATTTTGTTGACGAGGATGGTAAAATTATGCGACAACTTCCAATTGCTGTTGCAGGTGCGATATCAATACATAAGTCACAGGGTATGACTTTGGATGAGAATAAGGATAAGGTAAATGTTGTATTGGATGGCTATTTTCCGGAGGGGGCTCTTTATGTGGCATTAACAAGATGCAAAAACATTGAAAACATGCATGTTATCGGCGAGTTGAAAAGATATTATCTTAAGGTTGACGTGGATGCACTTAAAATGTGTGTTAATTGAAACTTTAAACAATATAATCTATTTTAACTTATAATACCCCATATTCCTAATATCAGAAAATATCAAATAGGGAAAGCGTGCAATCCAAATAAACTAACATTAGGAGTGTACGCTTTCAACCTAATTATTTTGAGAAACTAAAAATAATTCTTTTATTCTAAGCTCTTTAGTATGCTTTTTCTTACAAGGACACCAATCCTTAGATTTAATTATGATTACTATTAGAAAGTTACAATGTAAAAGTTCGCCAGGTGCTTGTCTGCACGGGACTATTACTTGAATTTGCAAATTCTCATGATTAGTATAAAACGGATTAAATTTACTATGAAATAAAGATAACAAGATTTTAATGACATCTTTGATGAAAAATTGTTGGGCATAACATGTATAGAACTTTTATGTGTTTTTGATTTCATCTAATTTACAAAGGAGAATGTCTATGGGGAAATCTTATAAAAAAGAGTCAGTACACAGAGATAAGGAAGAGGTCCGTCTTGAAAATCCAGTTCCGAAGTTGTTGGTAAGATATGGAGTGGAAATTAAAAAAGGTCGTTTCAAACCATTTTGCCATGTGTCAGATCAGAATTCGGGTAAGATTTTAAATGATCAACGAGCATATTGTCATGTCTGTGGTAAGGTAATCGATTGTTTTGATATTGTGGCACACTTTGAGGGTATTAGCAATTTTATCGATCAGGTGAAATTCCTGGGTGGAGAAGAACTTCCGGATAGTCCAGAAAGAAAAGAGATGCGAGAGCAAGTCCAGAGAATGAAAGAGGCTCAAGAAGTGAAGAAAGCCGAACAGGATGCAGTTTTGAAAGATATCAAAGAGAA
>JBKEBP010000256.1:0-3209 GCA_047973235.1 Suipraeoptans sp.
AAAAAGAGATGTTTTATGACCGAAACAACTCTGAAATGATTCGTGAACTTATTATGGCGGGGATGAGGGCAATGGATGAAAAAGCGGCAAAGGGAAAGGAGTGCGATAGGGCGTCCTAAAACGCCCTATCCACCACAAAGTTGGAGGAGCCATATTTTTCTCTAATTTCATAGTTTTTCCCTTATCTTTTGGAACTATCTACTATTTGTCACTTCCAGGGAGAGGATTATTAAATAGTAGATAGTTCCAAAAGATAACTATTTAAAATAGTTGTTTTAATATTCGTATCGTCAATCTAATGTTATTGAAAGTAATAAAACCCTTACATATATAAAGAGGTAATTATATACAAAAGGGTTCACTTTTTTTATTGTTTTTAAATTTTTTTCTTGTTTTCAGCAAGTGAACATATGGATTTGTTATTTAATTATTGATTCTATGGTCACTGATGAAGTATTTCCTTCTTTATTCGATATGTTCACGGTGGTCTTCTCACCCACCTCAATCATGATATGAGCTTCTCCACTTGATTCAGAAAACTTTTCAACTGTCAAACTACAATTATCACATCGGATTGAACCAAAATCGATTTGGTCTTCGTTGTCGTAGAAAGGTATCTTAATGATTCTTTCTTCAATACGTTCATCACCCCACCGTGGCTTGTTTATAAACACTTCAACTGTTGTGTTTTTTGCTGTCAGTAATTCGTTTATGTATGGCTTTACGACAATTGCTCCTCCACCAATAACCGAAGCACCAATCGCTATTTTAACAAAAGCACTATATTTCACCGCTTCAAAAACCCCTACTTTGGTTACCTCAGCTGCAAGTGGAGCGGCTGCACTTGCTATAGAGATTGTAGTCACTGCACCCACTGTTTTTGATATATTGTCAAAGAGTTGCGCTGACGATTCAGTATTCAATGTATACAGATTTTGAAACTCATTATAAAACTCTAACATTCCTGGAAACATCACAAATGTCGTAATGATTGATAAATCAATTCCTTTTTTCTTCAAACTATTTTGTAGCTTTTGTCTTATTTTACTTAATCTACTTTTTATCGTTCCTTCTGGAACTCCTACAATTTCCGCAATTTCTTTGACAGACATATCCTCAAAAAGTCTAAAATAAGCCACATCTCTAAATTCTGGTTGCATTTTTTGTATTTCTGAATTAACAATATCAAAAAGTTCTTTTTGTGCTACCACTTTTTCTACTTTTGTTGATTCACTTTCATCTTCAAAATCTTCAATCACCATTTCATCACCTAAATCAGCATATTTTTTTCTATCACTTTGAGCTATTCTCAAACACTTTTGATGTGCATTTTTTTGTATCCATACTGTAAATGCTTCTGGATTGTTTAATTGATGGATACTTTTATAAACAGTGATAAAAGTTTCCTGAACGACATCTTCAGCTAACGTTGAATCTTTAAAAAATTGCATTCCTATAAAAAATATTCGGTTCCTATATTTGTAAAATACTTCTTCAAAAGCGCCTTCTTTTCCTTCTTTAAGCGCATTGATTATTCTTATATGCTCCTCATTCAACATCATTTAATTTTCTCTCCCTTGTCAATTTTTACTAGGCAAAAATTGGTATGATTGAATAAAATGACTGGCATTTCTTGTCATTCAGCATGGCTTTAGTCATACATTATGTATTTATCCTATTTTTAATAACACTTTATACCAATAATCAATTCTCTTTAACTTCAATCATATACTTAGATAAGTGTTTTTTAAAATAGGTTCACTTTTTTTTAAAAACTAATGATTTAGTTGTGTTTGACCATTCATATATGCCTTATGATCATAGATAGTTGGTCCACACTCTTTCAAGTATCTATCTTCTTTCAGTTTGATTGTTACACATATATGCAGATTATCTATTTTATTCAATGCTACATTGTATTTCTTTTCACACTGTATGGGTTCATTCTCCATATTCTTCATAGAATCAAGCAAAGAAACATGAATATTCGAATTTATTATCTCTTTTTCTCTTTTTGGAAATACTACATTTCCGTGTTTCCTTTTTAAACCTTCCATAATTGGCTCTTCTCCAGCAACCATTAATACATAGCCACTAACACCAATAATCACAAACAATACCCTTAATATAAAAATTTCCATTTTTCTCAATTTCTTCACTGTTATTAGTTTTACTAGCGCAAAGGACATCATTGTCATCCCCATACATCTCGACAATGTTTTTTGCAATTGCAAATGATTCATATTAATAATGCTTTGAAATTCACTATAAAATGCAATCCATGTTGGAACCGCCATATAAGTCTTGAACTTTGAAACATCAATATCAAATTTATCCATTGCCCCTTTTAAGTTTCTTCTGATTCTACTCATTCTACTTTTGACTGTTCCTTCTGGTATGTTCATTACTTCAGCAATCTCTTTTATTGACATTTCTTCAAAAATTCTTAGATAAGCAACACACCTCATTGCAGGTTTCATTCTTTTGATTTCACTAGTAATTGCTAGCAACAGTTCCTTTTGTTTTACCACTTCTTTAATATTGGCTTCGTTCCTCATATCCTCGATATTATCCATTATCAATTCTTGATTAATATCAATGTACTTATTTTTGTCACACTCAACAATTTTAAGACATCTTTGATAAGCTATCTTTTGTAACCATGTACTAAATGCTTCTGGATTATTCAACTGATTAATTTTTTGATGAACAATAATAAATGTTTCTTGCACTACATCCTCTGCAGTTGCTTGATTCTTAAAAAATTGAAAACCAATAAAATAAACTTTACTTTTATATAATTGATAAACCTTTTCAAATGAACCATCTACATTATCCATCAAATCTTTTACAATCTTTAATTTCATGTTTTCTTTAATCATTTTTAATATCACCAAGTTTTGATTTACATGCCTTTTTTTTAACTTTTAGTACACTGAAATGCAAAGTTAATACACTAAAGCAAGAAATTAGAAAAAGAATTGTCCATTTATCCATTAAAACCATTTTTCCGCTAAAAGTTTGGGTAATAAGTAGAAAGAAACTATTGACTAACACAAGTATTATCGATATAAAAACTAATTTTTTGGGCTCCTCCAACTTTGTGGTGGATAGGGCGTTTTAGGACGCCCTATCGCACTCCTTTCCCTTTGCCGCTTTTTCACTTGTTTGAGCGAACATAAGTGCTTGCTGAATCGCTATAATGTACG
>JBKEBP010000062.1:0-8748 GCA_047973235.1 Suipraeoptans sp.
GTTTTCTCTTATTAGAGTTATATCAGCATCATTTATTTCCCTGAAGTTACCAAGCTCCTTTACAAATGCGCTCTCCCTGTCAATTGTCTGCGCCTGCTTTCTCGCTCCGGTTATAATTCCAACCTTACTATTTTGATCCATATTGCTATTGATATATTCGGCAGCAAGCTTACCTACTTTTATATTGTCAACTCCTATATACGTAATATCACGGTCTAATGCTCTTGTATCAGAAGTAAAGAGCTTAATATCTTTTTCATTTGCCTTATCAACAAACCATCCGGTATTGGTTGAGTCACATGGTGCAACAATGAGAGCATCAATCTTTGTATCAAGTGCATCCTGTATCATAACCTCTTGCTCCTCCTTTGCCGATTCATCCGAAGGGTATAGAAGGGTGAGCTTAACATTGTGTTGGTCTGCGGCATACTCCATGCCGGAACGTATTCCTTGCCAATGTTCAGAATCCATTGTTTTTAGAACAACTGCAATATTATAAGCCTTAACATCATCAAGCATTGTTCCCTTAGCACATCCTGCTAAAATACTTCCTAACAGAATTATAATAATCAGACACGAAGTCATTCGACTAAGCATATTTTTAGTCATAATACACCTCCGTTTCCTCTTTTTGTTGTTTTGCAGGTATCTTAATTATGTAACTTGTGCCTATTCCTACTTCGGTTTTAAGCTCAAATACTATATCCTCACCATATAACAATCGAAGTCTCTCTTTTGTATTGAATACTCCGATTCCATTGAACTGTCTGTTTGTATCTACTCCTTCATGAAGAACCTCTATTTGCTGTTCTTTCGTCATACCCTTACCATTATCCTTAACCTCTATATTGAGCATGTTATCAATTATTTTTGCATTAATTACAATAAGATTATCATTTTTTTTAGTATCCATACCATGAAGAATTGAATTCTCTACCAGTGGCTGAAGAAGGAACCTTGGGACCATGCACATACCTGCATCAGGTGTAGCATTATACTTAACTTCAAAACAATCAAGATATCTTACTTTCTGAAGCGATACGTAGTCTTTGATAATTCTTAGCTCAAATATAAGCGTACTAAAATCACTTCCCTTATTAAGACTTGCTTCAAGAAGCGCGGTAAACGCATCCAATTGCTTGCCAACTCGTTCATTACCCTGCATTATTGCCATATATTTTATCGAATTGAGCGTGTTGTACATAAAATGAGGTTTTATCTGATATTGGAGTGCTCTAAGTTCTGATTGTCTGGCATTCTTCTGCTCATCAACAACCTGTGAAATAAGCTCATCAATTCTGACAACCATATCATTAAATTGATTATTTAGTTGGAAAAATTCGTCACCTTCCTTAGTTTTTGCTCTAGTTTCAAAATCTCCCTTCTCAACGCGCTCCATTGCATACATAAGATTTTTAAGTGGTTTATTTAGCATATCGGCGGTTTTATTTGCAAGAAATACTGCTCCTATTATAATAACTGCTAAAATAAGTGTAAACAACCACTGTGTTTGTTGTAAGTCTTCAATAAGAAGAGCATGCTCGGATATGCTAAGCATAGTCAGACCGGTAAATCCTGACTGCACAGTTGCATATATACTTTTCTCTCCGTCATATTCCTCTATACCTACCTCCGCATTTCTACCATCCCATGGTATATCAATCAAATCAGAGATTTGACTTTTAGTAACTCGCTGTCTCGAAGAGCAGATATATCCCTGTGAATCAATTAAGAAATATTCATCTGTTTCATCCTTTGAATCCAACAGCTTATAATAAAGTGTTCTTTCACTTATGCTGATTCCAATAGTTCCGATATGATTCCCCTCATCCGAATATACGGGTTTAGCATATAAAAATATGGTATTATCATCGCTTCTTCCCATATCAGAAGTTACAAAAGCTTGAAGGCCTATGCTTCCCTCCCTTATCCACTCGTAATCTTCTGTGTTTTTAACTTCAACTGTAGTTCTATATTCCTGTGAGCTTATTATCTGATTCGTTTCAACTATATAAATAAACAATGCATCTATAAGTTCCGGCATATCTCCCTGATTCTGTAAATGCTGCGATACCTTTAGAGTGCTCTGTGAGTTAATATTTGTATCACTCTTTGTTTCTTTTACATATTCATTTATGATACTTTTGGTGTTCGGGTGCACACTAATGGAAATGGTTTTCTGATACACATCACGCATATATGAATCCATCTGTTCCATTCTAAGTTTCATAGAATCGTTCTTACTTTTTGCATAGTTAGTTTCTACCAAATCAGTAGCTATATAATATGTAAAAAAATAAAATGCAGTAAGTGTCGATATAGTAACTACTAGTATTGCCGCTATTATACGAAATCTATAAGTCATAACTCACCCTTAACTTTAATAATTGTCGTTTAAATATAGATTACTAGGATAAGTGCGAAAATACAACCACTTTTTAATACATAGGAGTAAAAAACACCGACTATAATTACTCGTTAATCTATGCAAACTCGCAGATATTTCGGTAGTTTTAAAAAAGTAAAGAACCTCGAAAAATCGAGGTTCTTTAGTGTAATATTTTTAATTAGTCATATAAGTTTTGATCAATTTCAGGATCATCCATATTATCAGCTGTATACCATTGGCAACCTGTATCCACATCAGATACTGATTCACCATTTGCAGCCTTAACACAAAGTTCTACTAATGCTTCACCCATTGCTACCGGAGCCTGTGTAACAGCACCGATAAATATTCCATCTTTAACTGCTGCTTTAATATTTTCACCTGAGTCAAATGTGATACCGATTACATCATCATCGCCTGTTCCGAATTTATTAAGGTTATCATTTCCTGTAATCATAGCCTCACCTGAATGTTGGTTAGAGCCATAGATAGCAATGATGTCAGATTTGTTAAGTAATGTCTGGCAGTCAACTGCTGATAATTCATTAGTAACCTGTGCAGGTACTACAACTTCAAGGATAACATCTCCGTCTTCACTGTTCTTATCTTCAACAGTACAATCACTTACATATTTTTCATTTCCTGTTACTGAAACAGTTTTTCCATCTGCTTCGATTAGCTCTGCTATTTTGTCAATAAATCCAAGTCCACGATTGATAATAGATTCTGCTGTTGCATCCTGAGCCATGATACCAATTCTAACTGATCCACTTGCATTTTCAATTCTTTCTTGAAGTGCTGCTGCATATCCTTCTTCGGCTGCCAATTCACCTGCTGCATAGTTATCTGTAGCAGCATTTGCAACGATTGCCCCATCAGGAGATCCCGGAACACCAGAGTCAAATCCCACTATAGGAATGCCGGCTGCTTGCGCTTCACTAATCGCATCAAGGAGTGCTTCTGTATCAAGTGCTGCAAGTCCTAATGCATCCGGTTTTTGATTAATTGCACTCTGAAACATCTGAACCTGGTCTGCAATATCTGATTCTGAGTTAGGTCCTACGAAATTAATAGTAGCTCCCAATTCTTCAGCTTTTTGCTCTGCACCTTTTAAAACTGCTTGCCAATATTGATGTTGAAATCCCTTTGATACTATCTCAATAACTAGACCATCAGATGATGAACTTGAAGATTCCGTAGACTCGCTGCTACTGCTGCTATCACTACTTCCCCCACAACCTACTAACATAGTTCCAACAAGTGTCGCGCACAATAATACGCTTAAAATTTTTTTCTTCATCTTTCTTCCTCCCTTTGGATGAATTTTATTTTATTAACTCACTTTCACCGTGAGATTAACACATGATTTGGCTGCTGATTTGTCTACTTTCCACTGTTTTTTATGATGTCTATAAATACAGCTACCAATAATACAAGACCCGTAAGTATTTGTTGCCAGTTCGCCTGCAGACCTATAAACGGCAATCCTGTCTTTAGCAAAGACATTACGAATACACCAAGTAATGTTCCTGCTACAGTTCCTGCACCTCCTTTACTGGAAGTTCCTCCTATAATCGCCCCGGCAATAGCGTCTAACTCAAGTCCTGCCCCAGTCCCCGGTACTACAGCTTGAAATGTTGCTGCATAGGCAATACCTGCAAGTCCGGTAAAGCACCCTGATATGATATATGCAAGTGAATGCCATCTTACTACATTGATACCGGATAGTCTCGTTGCTTCTTTATTACTTCCTACCGCTATAATGTATCGTCCTATTTTAGTTTTATTAAGTATGAATGACATTATAGCTACTAGTGCAATAATAATAATAAATCCTATAGGTATTTTTACATCTCCTACCGTTATCTTAAAAATACTCCTGAACCATCCACCTGTATTACCTGATGTTGGCCAAGTAATTGAGCTTGCTCCCGCTAATATAGATCCCATACCTCTAGCTACCATCATTGACCCTAGTGTTGCTATGAATGGAGGTAATTCAAGCTTTGCAATAGTAAACCCATTAAGGCATCCCAGAAGAAGTCCAAAGCATATACTTGCAACCATCCCAACTCCAACCGGCATTCCCAGATGACTTACCACATGACCACCTATTAGACCACAAGCTATAGTTCCTGTCCCAATTGATAAATCTACACCACCTGTAATAAGTGGAAATGTAACACCGATTGCTATTAAACTTATATAATACGAATAATCAAAAATACTTACCACAGTTGCATATTGGCGAAATGCAGGACTCATAAAGCTAAAAAATGCTACGAGTAAAACAATTACACCGAATACCACAATTTTTTGAGTACCTATCGCTTTAACTAGCGCATTGTTAGTAAAAGCATTACCCTTTTTCGTCGTATCTCCCATCTCTTTCCTCCTCCTAATCTCTCATGGTCGCATGATGCATGATGGATTCCTGCGATGCCTCTTCAATAGACATTTCACCGGTTTTTCTTCCTTCACACATAACAATAATGCGATCACTCATTCTAAGTATTTCAGTCATTTCAGAGGAAATCATAATGATTGATTTTCCAAGCTTAACAAGCTCATTCATCAAGTGATATATTTCACTTTTTGCACCTACATCGATGCCTCTAGTTGGTTCGTCAAAAATCAGTATTTCACAATTTCTAACCAACCATTTTGATATAACAACCTTTTGCTGATTACCACCTGATAGGTTTACAACAAGTTGTTCTACTGAAGGTGTTTTCGTCTTAAGTCGCTCTACGTATTCTTCCGCAACCTTTTCTTCTTTCTTTTTATCAATAAACGGCCCTTTCATATACGAATCCAAATCAGCAAGAGTAGAGTTCTCCGCAACTGTTTTTTCTACTATGATTCCGAAACGTTTTCTGTCCTCAGATAAATACCCGATGCCAAGTTTAACTGCATCCTGTGGATTTTTGATATTGACTTTTTTACCTTTGACATATATCTCTCCACTGTCTAACTTATCCGCACCAAAGATTGCTCTTGCCGTCTCTGTTCTGCCGGCACCCATAAGCCCGGAAAATCCAAGTATTTCACCTTTATGTAACTCAAAGCTTACATCCTTTACCATTCTGCCTGCATGTAAATGGTCAACCTTTAGAACAACTTCAGCATCTTTTGGTACGTTACTCTTAGTCTTCGGCTCTTCGTAAATAACACGTCCAACCATCATATTAATAATATCTTCTTTAGTACTTTCTTCTGTATTGATTGTCCCTACATAACTGCCATCACGCATTACCGTAACTCTATCGGTTATCATTTTGATCTCATCCATCCTATGAGAAATATAGACTATTCCTAGTTTCTTTTCTCTAAGATCTCGAATTATTTTAAACAACTCTTCGATTTCAGATTCTGTAAGTGCTGCAGTAGGTTCATCAAATACAATTACCTTCGCCTCGTGTGATATTGCTTTGGCTATCTCACACATCTGCTGCTTTCCTACAGTTAGTTCTCCCATTAATTGTTTAGGATTAATATCTATTTTCAGTTTATCAAAAAGCTTCCTTGCTTCCTCATTCATCTTTTTATCATTAATAACCTTGCCACTCATCTTCTCACGACCAATAAAAATATTCTGCGCAACACTCAAATGGCTTAGCATATTTAACTCTTGATGAACTATAACAACCCCTGCATCTTGTGCATCTCTAGGGTTAACAAATTCTACTTCCTTACCTTCATATGTAATCGTCCCCGAATCCTTCTTATATATGCCTGTTAATACTTTCATGAGAGTGGATTTTCCTGCTCCATTCTCTCCCATTAAGGCATGTACCTCGCCTCTCTTAACTTCTAAATCAACATGGTCAAGTGCGTGAACACCGGGAAATGATTTATCTATACCTTTCATTGTCAATATAATATCGCTCATGCTAACACCTTCCTCTCATCCTTAATTCTTTCTCTTGCGGCTTCTAACATCTGCATAAACCGCAGTTAAAACAATGATTCCGGTTATAACATACTGCCAGTCTTTCTGAAATCCCATCGCGAGTATACCTTCTTGAAGTAGCGAAATAATCATAACTCCTATAAATGTTCCACCTATTGATGCGACTCCACCTGACATTGACGTTCCACCCATTACTGCACCTGCGATTGCTTCATTGTTGAAAGTATCGCCAAGCCCGGGCTGCACTGTTGTGTACGCACCAACATATAGAATTGCACCCATACCTGCAAGCGTTCCACAGATTACATATGCAAGCATTTCCCATTTCTTAACATTAACACCTGAGAGGCGAACTGCTTCTCTATTGCTCCCAATACATAGTATATATCTGCCTGCCTTAGTTTTATTAAGAATAATGGCACATATAACTGCTGCAACCAAAAATACAATAAGTCCTGTCGGAATAACTGTACCGCCACTTGTGGTGATTTTCACAAGAGCTCTAAATTGTCCATTTTCCTGAACGCCTTGTGGCCAACTAACTGATTGTGTTTTTGTAAATACAGAACCTATACCCTTAGCAAGCATCATACTTGCCATAGATGTTATAAAGGAAGGGAATTTCCAAAATGCTACCAGATATCCGTTAAAACATCCGAATATCATTCCCACAAATATAGATATCAATATGCTGACTATTAAAGGCATTCCTTTAACTGTCAGTGAATATCCTCCTATTAAAGCTGCACAAAACATAACCGGTCCTATCGAGAAATCTATTCCGCCTGTTGCTATAACGAATGTAACCCCCAGTGCAAGAAATCCCAGAAAATAAGCATAGTTTAATGCACTTAGAATTCTGCTAAAACTTAAAAAGGTAGGACTTAAAACTGCAAATATTCCGTACATTAATATCAAAACGAAAAATAAAACAATTCTATTAAATCCTACTTTTTTTACAAAAGCATTGTTTTTAATCTTCTCCAACTTCCATTCCTCCATTTCATAATTTCGCACTAATGTGTTGTGCTAACTATGAACAAATTATAAACAGAACCTAAAATTATTTTAATTGAATATAATATGAAAAAAGGTTAAAAATTTACTGTACGTAAATTTTTAACCTTTCCGCTACTTCTATTTAGTTGCTTAGACTTTTCTTTTGACAGCTTCTCTAATATTCTTAACGAGTTCGTATACTGTTGTACACCCTAGCTTCATTGATGGTTTATTAGTACCATTAATTTCACATTCACGAAACCGTTTTTCTGAAATGCTTATAGCTTTTTCTTCATCTCCATGTTCTTTTAGCTTTTTATATATTAATTTGTCTGATTTTGAATATTCTGCTTTACAAATCTTTTTAAATTTACTGGAAAAATTTGAACAACACTGTGTTGATTCATTAGTTTTTGGCATTTCACCAAAATAAGCATGCATCCATATTTCAAAACAAGGGTTCGACCAGCCAACATTAATATTCTTTCTTTCTGCTTCTTCGACAATCTTATCAAATTCAGTAACTCGATCTCTATCAAGTACAATCCATGTACTTCTATATTGTGAGTCATAAACCATCGTCTTTTGACAATCTTCAATTAACTTTTTCGTCGTTGTTGCTTGCACTTTTATTGCAATGTTGTCTTGTACTTCTTTAGGCAAACTTGATTTAAGACCCTCAAAAAAATATCTTTCTGTATTTTTCGTGTCAGTAAATATCAAGTAATTTCCTAGCTTCATTACTCTAGGCTTTGTATTTCGTCTACCTGGTGTTCTTTGATTTTTTCTATATTCTCTAGCCAAATCACACCTCTTTCGGTATATTTATACCTTTAAGCGTTGGTATAGCGCCATACTTTCCTAGTAAATAATTTTTCTCATAATTTTCATCTTTACGTATTTTATCCCCGTCGCTATCAATAAAATCTGCTAAGGAGTATAACATTGAATCTCCATCATTACTTTTTTCCACAAACCATATCTCGTCCCTGCGTAAAAGCTCTTTAGAAAGAAGCCATGTTTCATGTGATGTAAATATTAATTGTGCATGATTCTTATTAATTTCAGGATTCAAAAATGTTAAAATGAAGTTACGAACAAGTAACGGATGTAATCTCGCATTTAGCTCATCTATCATCAAAACACCACCTTTTATTATAGTGTCTTGTAATTTTTGATATAGCGATAACATCTTTAGAGTACCGGAAGACTCCGATGTAAGCGGAATCTCAACCTCTGTATCTGAGTCAACACTTTTATGTATAGTTGATACTTTATATTCTTTTTTTTCTTCGTCATCTTGTTGTGGTAAATCCTCAATGCGAAATCCTTTTATGCTATTATCAAAGGATGATAAATAATTAACTACGTCTTCTTGAATTTTAACGTCACTAAAGAAACCTCTTGGCATTGAGCTTTCCATGATAAAACTTTTAATATGATCTCC
>JBKEBP010000135.1:0-5515 GCA_047973235.1 Suipraeoptans sp.
GTTGCTACCTTGGAGTGATAATATACCTGAAAGATGTAAAAATAACAAAAATCCACAGACGTAGTAAGATTATACTATAGCTGTGGATTTTTATATAGGTGTGCTTGAATTGACGCTTACGCAAGTTACTGGCTATCACTGATAAGATTGCACCCATATTGTGCGCAACAAAAACCCCTTACCTGGTGACAAAAAAAACGCAGTAAAAAAAACAACGAGTTTTTAGCTCCCCATTGATTTTTTTATTGTAATAATATTCGCTTTTTTTACGATATAAATTCACAGTAGGTACTCAAGTAGTCCTATTATTAATGATCTGGCGCACATTTAATACAAAATGCACCTCCATCATTTTCATAAGTTATCTCACATCCACAATCGGGACAATATCGTTTACTGTAATCGTAAGTGTCATCCGAATCGTCTCTTGTATGATGAACTATCTCAGACTCTAGGATGTCTTCTTCACGCAAATAAATTTTTTTCTCTACATCAACACCATTAAGCTCAATGTTCAAGGAGAAATTATCCTCGTCTTTGTCAATTGCTAAAGACACCTCTATTTCAACATTAATCCTAAACTTGCTTCGATATGTTATGTATTCTTCCCAATAATACCTTCCATCTTCCCTATCGTAATAAGAGTTATCTTCATCACGCACAGAATATTCAACCACAGCTTCTACATTCGCATTTGCGACAACCAAAGCACTTTCTTCATCGCACTCATGAATATACTCGTATTCAATCGACTGCGTTTCGATGCATAGCAATTCTACATCATCATATACATCTTCTACATCAATGCTCGACATATATAAAGCATCATCCAGTCTTTTCTTGATTTCTCCATCAAAACGCTCCGTATCAAACACTTCTTCAATCTCTATTGTTAAATGCTCGGTTTGTGATATTGCGTAATTTAAAAATTTACTTAAATCGTCAAATATTTTATATCCTTTTTGATTTTTAAATGCCTTACGCATTCCTTTATCGATTGCAATAACACATATTTCTTCATCCGGAATGCTGACATAGTACTTCATTACCGAATCCACACAAATTGCGTCTTTAAATTCATTCGGTTTTTTTTCTTCAAAAGGATATTCTCTATCAAAATACTTTCTGACAATCTCATCAACATCAACACCGCTAATCGGTATGTTTATTGCATTTGTCGAAGACAAGTAATCGTCCCAATATTTTCTCAAATCATCAACCATTTCAGACAAATTGATGGACGCAATTAATGGTCCCCACTTAGGATCTGCTCTAAAAGGACCGAAGGCCCTATTTACTTCTATTGCTTGGTTATATTGGGTGACTGCTACTAAAAGATTATCACCTATATGCTGATTTACTTCACGATAAACAATCCCGTTAACAAGTAATTCAACCACATCCTTCTCAGTTAATTGCTTTAGTTTCGAAAACTGTTTGTTAAAGAATGAAAAGTTCTTATTTTCATATACGCTAGTATCTATAAACACCTTAATCGCCATAACAATGCCTACCTTTTCATGATATCTTCCATGATATTGTCCACTTCATCCTTCACTTACACCTGTGCCCTACCTAATGCTTCTTATATATCTGCAGTTAGGATAATTACTACAACCAATGAATCGCCCAAACTTGCCCATCTTTTCTTTCAAATCACCGCCACAATCAGGACACTTATTAACTTCTATCTTAGCAGCTTTCTATACCGGCTCAGGCATTCTAATAATCCTGGCTTCAGGGTTGTTCTTTTGACATTCGTAGCATATGCCAAGATTAATACGATTCACTCCGCCATAGGAACTAAATTTAGACTCAAGTGCTATCTTTCCACAGAACTCGCACTTAACCCAACGTCTTCCCAGCGAATCTCTTACTTGCTCCTCTTGTTGATTCATCAGTTCCAACAGGTTATCTGCAAATCGTCTCTCTGCTTCGATACGTTCCTGCTCTTCTATAAGTTTACGCCTTTCAGCTTCAGATCGCGCCTTTTCTGCTTCATCGCGTTGCTTAGCTTCTCGTTCGGTAGCAAGCTTCTGTTCTTCTTCCCAGCGTTGTCTACGTTCTTCTGCCTCTGCTCGTGCCTGTCGTTCTCTTTCTTCGCACATCTTAGCTTCTCTCTCTGCTGCAAGTCGGCGTTCTTCTTCCTGAGCCTTACGTCGTTCTTCGCGCTTAACACGTTCCAGCTCTATACCGACCTTCCATTCAACCTTCGAACGTTCCAAAAGATCATTAAGAGTAACAGATTGATAAATTACTTTTCCATCATCAATTGTGAACTCATCTAGATTGTCCTCTGCAAGTATTATCTCCTGCCACAGGCCATCAATATCTCGAGCGCAGAATGCAGCTCTTAACCTAGCTGTAGAATAATCACGATCTGTAACAGACAGAAACAAACAATATCCCTGTTCACTTTGAACCTTCATAACGCCTTCAGGGTACTGCCCATTATATCCAAAATTGCGTATATCTACAACGTAGATTACGCATATACCTTTGCTATTTTCCTTAAGAAGATTTATCTTTTCTTCTGACAAATTAATTCTTTCATTACAATAGCTCAGTCCGACCCTTCTGCTCCTCGATAGGAATGTAAACTCATATTTACGTGTGATATCACTCACTTCCATCACCGGAACTCTTGATTCAATGTCTGGATCTTGAAGTTTGTCATCAAGCCAACATTTTAAAACAATCTTTGAATCAATTGAATTCTGTCCTTCAATAACTGCTTCACATGAGGAATTTAATTCTCCATCTTTTAGCCTAAAATGCTGTTCCTTGAGATTACGGTCTCCTGCTACAAGAATTAAATTTGAGCCACAGCCACAAGGACAAAAAAGCTGATTACTTCTGCTCTTTCCACGAAGGTCTCTTAACTTTTCCGGAATATTAATTTGTTTCCCATTTACAACAGTATATATCGTTTCAATTCCGATATACTTTCCGTCACATAGGCATACTGTTCTCTGTTCCAAAAGAACACCCCCATCTGATTAATATCAAAAACAATCCTCTTCACTGACCTTTTTTCGGTTTGCAGCATTTCACTACTAGTTTTGCTTTGAATACTTCATCTGTCATTGTATCATATTCCATGCAATGGACACTTCCGATGCTTTCCACACCTAAAGCCACACTGACCGTCATCATCTGAATAGTAACTACATCTTCCTTTGTATCGCCTGTTATCATCTTCCGCTCGATGAAATTTCTCTGCATGCCATGGTGTAACTAGTAATCGATTTGCCCCCACTTTGTACCTCAAAATCAACTACTTTATATGCTTTTTAAATACCGTTCTCATAATAATAACCTTTTTTATCACCTCATCCATTAGCTTTGGATAGTTATTGTGATTGTCAAAATCCAATCCTGGAATTTTGTGAAGGATACGGCTCGTCTTTTTATTATCTAAACGTTGCCACTCGTATTCTAACCCCGACTCGCTTTCAATAGCTTCTCTTTCAGAAAACAATGTATCAAACAAGGCTTTATCATCACCGATATTAATTTCAACCCCTATAAATGAATCACTATTTACAAGAGTAATTCCTATATGACAAGCACTATTTCCAATAGCAACATCATACCAATGATCAGTTGATGCTTTTCGTACATTAAAAGGTTTTCCATGCGCAATAATCTCGTCATTGAATTGTGTCCAAAAGGTTAATCTCTCAGTCTGTGACTTGTTTAGCGAATCGCTTGAAGTTGCATTTTGGGATGACTTAATAAAATCGTTTGGTTGTTCTATGACTTCAAACTTGGGAGCCGGATCAGAATCACCAATCTTATATGCATGAAGTTCAATAAGAAAGAAATCAATGCCACTTCGAGTATTATTGTTTAACCACTCAATAGCACTACGATGTTCCTCACGCGCCAGCTTAACAATCCACACAATCACTTTCGCATCAAGGCCTGAGGCATAGGTAATGATCTTACCAAGATGATCATGATTAGATGATTCAAGCTGGTTTTCAATAATAACTTTTGTTCCATCAGTCTCATCAACAGCCACAATATCACAACGATATGACCCAACATAAGCTTCCTTGTTGACTTCAACAAGTGTAAGTCCAAGAATATCATTTAAATATGCAATATTTTCTGGTTCTGCAAGCCAATTTGAGAAATCATACTGCTCATGCTTCCACAAATCGCGTATATCAACTTCCGTTAACATTCCTATTTTCATCTGTTACCTCCGCCTCATGATGTTCATGGTACCTGTTACTGTTTACTTTAATGTAACATAAACATCTACAATGTAATAGTACTACTCCTCTAGCTCCAGCTATGCCTAGGAGCTTGTTATATCACCGTTTTTATATTGGATTTGAGATTATGCTCAGTAACCGCTGCATTATATCAATATTTAATATTTTCTGCAACCATATCAAACTCAACCTGTTCCGGAACATACCAATATTCAGCTCCTCCGTTAAGAATAAACTCCCTAAGAATTTTATCAATTTTAGGGTGTATCTTACGCCTAGGAATATCCATACCTTCTTTTTTCTCGAAGTAACGCTGAGCAATATCCATATCTATGGTTTGTTTCAACTTTTCAAAACGTCCAAACTCATCAATATTATGTTCGTTAACATTTAATGAAATAAAATATTTTAAAGCATTTTCATCAATTCCAAGCTTAATAGCAAAGTTATGTAGTTCATCATTCTTTGCCTTCGCCCTATAGGAAGATATGTAATCCTTTATGGATTTTGACTCATCATATACCAAAAAAGCATTCTGAATGTCTCTAATAACAATGTGTGCATATTTCTGTTCTTCTTGCGACAGTGTAGCAAAGGATTTGTGAAGTTCATTCAACATTGCACTCTTCGTATACTCGTCAGCACCTTCCTGAACCAGCTTATAATATTTACGAAATCTAGAATTCATATAATCAGAATCAATTTTATCGGTAGGTAAAGACATTAAAAAGGGGTCAATATCATATCCCACATCAGAATCGCCTCCACTGCCACCTCTTTTTAACTCTTTATAACGTGCCAATAGGGTTTCATATGTCATCTTATCAAAAAGCAATGTGACAGTTCCGTCAACGATTCCATCACCCTCTCCATATTCTAATTTTTCCCACACAAATCCCTGTACTCTCGCAGATTCAAGATAACTACTTAACTGTCGGAACAAACTAGCAAACTTCCTTTTCTCATCTGCTTCCTCTGGTAAACTCGAGAAATCCGGTATACCGGCGAGCTCAAAAATGACCTTTATATCCAAAAATACTTGATTCATTTTTTCAAGATTCTGCTTTAGCTTAGGTACAAATATTCCAAATGGTTTATCTCCAGAATATGATTTAAAGGCATAATCAATTATATTTTTCATTGTATATGGTCGACGGTAATATCGAATAATTCCGTGCTTTTTATCGTTTTGAAACACTCTGTTTGTACGAGAAAATGCCTGTATAATCATCTCTATATTATTCCAACGATAAGACTTATCCATATACAGTGTGTTAAGCCACTTCGAA
>JBKEBP010000152.1:0-3270 GCA_047973235.1 Suipraeoptans sp.
AACGAACGACAACCAAACCAGGTACTAAAGCAAACCAAAAATTCGCTATTCTTATTCAACTCAAACTTCAAGGTAAAGAGAAATCGATCTTTTAATCCATACCAAAGATGCACAATGGAAATAATCATGGATAGATATGTTTTAACTGAAGAAACAGTTTTTTGAACAATTTCTTGCACTCCATCTGATACCGAACAGAAGACCGATTCACTTCCAGTTGCATTTGTCAGATAGAATTCCACCTCAATCTCTGCCCTATCTTCTTGTATCAGTGGCGTGACCTTTATGCCAGATCCACCATAATATTCCAGATCAAAATGTATTTTCGGTACACATATTATTGAAACGTCCCGATATACTCCCCCATAAAAGGTAAAGTCAGCCATCTGCGGATAAACGTAATTATTACTGCCGTTATCCACTGCCAATACGATTTCATTTTCTTCCTTTATAAATTTTGTAATATCTGTTCGCCAAGTAGAATAACCGCCATCATGATGTGTTACCTTATATCCATTAACAAACAACTCGGCTGAAGAATTCGTGCCTGCAAATTCAATAAACACACATTTCGCATCATCTACATCACTTTTTCTTAATTGCTTAACATAATAACATGTCCCTCGGTAATAATCATTTCCACCATCCTGTCCATCAACTCCATTCCAAGTATGAGGAAGATTCACATTCTGCCAAGTTCCTTGTTCCAGAACACTTCTCCTCTCTATCACACAGATATTTTCTTTGCTAAACTTCCAATCATCATTCCACTTAAAAGTTCTTCTCATCATCACCTCCACGTAATTACCTTATTAGTAAGATAATTTTAAGAGACAACAGTTCCGAATACTTGGATATATTTTGTTGAAATAGGATTATTTTTATGCTATATTGAAAGAATGATACAGTTGTTCAAATTTTACCCTCAAAACAGATTAAAAGGAGGTCAAAGTCATGCATATTGAAAAAGAAATCATAGAAGTTTTTCCATTTATTAATCAAACTCTAAAACTATCCTACAATATAGATTCATATTTTCATACTCCACCTTATGATAATTTATGGAAGAGTGATAAAGGATTTCGCAGAATGATGTGGAATCATTTTCCTGGGAGTGGTGGTGATGTTAATTTTTTAAAGGGATGTAATGGCTATTATCTATATGTAATTAAAAGTAATCTTGGCTTTTACAATATTGTTGCCCAGGTAACAAAACAAAAAAGACCCGACCTTATTGCTATCGGACCTTTTTTAGACTCCTCCCCAACGCCTTCTTTTTACAAGAAGATCATGAAAGAACACAATTTCAGCTCTGATTTTTCAGTTTTAACCAAACAGTTTTATCAGCAGCTCGCGATTGCCAATACCTCCGATGTCATTTTTATGACGTGTCACTTAATCAGTACTTTTATTCCTGAGTTTCAAGACACGACAATTGAATATATTGATTATTCCAAGACAAACCATGAACTAATCCAAACCTACCAATACACCGAAACATTTTCTTTTAATGAGGCCAATCGCTATGTTGAATCATTACATGGCTTTCTTAATTCGTTAGTATTGGGTAACTCTGCTGCTTCCTCCGAAAAACTGAAACTTTATCTGGATGCCACCGGCATTATTGATACATTACCAGTTCATGTACTAAACAATCATCTGCTTGAGTTAAATGTCATCTGCATGGAAAAACTTTTAAATACTTCTGTACATCCTTATTACACTCTTAGTGTAGCCAATGACTTAAGAACCTCTATTCATACCAGCCTAAATAAACAGAAATTAATAAATCTTGCATATAGCATAAACCGCAAATACAGTTTATTAGTACGTAATTACAGCTTGCAAAGGTATTCATATTTAATCCATAATGTGATTAACTATATTTCGACACATTTTTCTGAAGACTTAACTCTCTCTGTTTTGGCAAAACAGTTTAATAAAAATGCTTCCTTTCTTTCCGGTCAGTTCAGTATAGAAACGGGAAAAAGTATTACTTCATGGATAAGGGAAACGCGGATTAATGAGGCAATTCATTATTTTAATACTACTGATTTTCCCATCTCGGAAGTCGCTAGTTTGGTTGGTATTCACGACTTTTCCTACTTCTCTCGAATCTTCAAAAAGCAAACTAATCTATCACCACGTGAATATCGAAATTTGGTAAAGTGATATTAATTACAGTAGACCAAAAACTCTATCTTTTCCAAGAGAAATAGGAGATAATAACTCATTCGACCTATTATCTCCCTTTTCTAGCTATTTGCTTCCGATAGTTCCCTTACAGTTAAGATATCTCTATTGTTGCACAGCAAATGACAATCTATAAGCAAAACAAAAAATTTTACCTACCTGGTGCTTTTATACTTTGCTTTTCTTCTTCGCAGTTTTTTCTTCATCTTTTATCATTTCTATATAAGCATCTTCGACAGGAGATATATTTTGAATCAAAAACTTTTGATATTCTTGCTTTGTTTTTTCCATTGCCTATTATTGTATCATATAGATGCAATAACAGAGACGTTGTATTTTTTTAATGGGGTTTTAAATTTATATGAATTAAACACTGTAATATCTTTGTTGGTTTACTTTTTATCCATATTCCACGATATTATATAATTTGTATTTTCCGGAATATATATTCTTATATCTTTCAGATTTTCAAAGTGTCCTTGTAACCCATGTTCTAAGGCTGTTTGATGAAAATGACTTAGCTCAATTCCAAGATCTACTTTTTTAATCATTTTGTCCTCGTCACTTGCATTATTTTTGTGTGTCTCAAAAAAATGATATGAGTCTTGTTTTTTAACAACTCGCCATGGCTGTGATTGGTAGCAGATGGTGCCAGTCGAAGCATTTCCAATGGCTCTGTATATTCATTTGCATCTTTCTTTAAAAGTGCATTCCCAAAGGAGTCCTTGAAGAAAATTTCCTCCCACAGCTTCCTTTTATCCGACTTCATTGTTTTTCTCATCAAACTTTCTGTAATGCTCCTTTTATCAGTTGCATAGCCAATTGGTGAAATTGCTGGAAATAATTCATTTTTTTGTTTATCCATGAAATAATGATCATTGGCCTGATGTCTCCTTATCAGATTACTTATTCCCAGGTAGAACAACTTCGCGCGTCTATGAATCTTTCCCCCACCCGTTCAAAAGAACTGCAAATGTCACTGCATTATATGCCGACCACGACCCTTGGTAATTTCCGTGATATTCTTATTTTTTTATACAACCTCCTTTATCCCTCCGATACTGTAGAGCCTGTACA
>JBKEBP010000185.1:0-2712 GCA_047973235.1 Suipraeoptans sp.
TATAAAATCTAGGATTCTTTGTTGCGTTTGCTTATCACACTTGTCATGTTTGCAATCACATCTAGTGTAATATTCTTACACTGCTCAGAATAAAAAATAACAACAATATCTCCGTCATTTACTTCAGAAAAATCTTTTATTCCGTCTGTTCTCACATTCTCAAAATCTATTAGATAATAATTCATCAGCCTATAACCACCTTCTTAATAATATCCGATTCGCAAATATGCTTATATAAGCAATTATCCTCCTCTATTGGAAGAAAAAACTGGATTTTCGCAAATACTGCAGGAGGTGAAGAGGCTAGTTGTACCTTATACAGTGTGGTAGAGAGTGCAAAACTAAATGGACTTATCCCTTTTGAATACCTAAAATATGTATTAGAAGTTATGCCAACTATGAAACTAAGTGAAGAGAATATAGATAAATTACTTCCGTGGTCAAAAGAATTGCCAGATTACGTAAAGACATCATGCGCTAGTATAGATTTTGAGGAAGAAAAGTGATAAAGTTTAGAGAGTGTCTTATGTGAGACGCTTACAAAATTTTGGCTCAATCACAAATTTTGTGGGATGATGGATTCCTGATATAGGATTTCCTGCTAATATCAAATAGCTTAAGAAAGAAATATTCATCATCTGGATATCCATACCCCTGTCGTCTTAACGTTTTGATTTTATTGTTGATGCCTTCTATCTTTGCAGATGATATATTATATGTTGCATGAGCTATAACACCTTCGAAATGATTATCAAGAAGGCGATTGAAACATTCAAGGTGCGAATTAAGAGTTGCTGAGCACATATCCATGATTTCAATGATATCCTGAGCCATTAAGGATTCCTCTTTTCTGGTGTATGCAAGACTTAGTTTTTCCTTAATAAGATCTAGTGTAAAAAGAAGTTTGTTCTGCTCTAACAAAGCATCATACTTCGATTCTAGACCACCCTTACGAATATAGTCATCTGTTCCAAAAGAGAACTCCCCTTAGATATAACCTTCTGTTTGGCAGCATCATTGTCTTTCTTCTGTAAGGTATCTTTAGATGACATAAGTATATATCGTGTCTTTTTCAGTGCTTTTGCAGCTTCAATGTCACCTTCAGCAATTAGACGTTTTTGTTCATCCTTACGAACTTCACTGACAACTTTGTCATTGAAGTTTTTAACGATATGAAAGTAGTCAAACACAGGCTGAATATGAGGACATTTTTCCTCAAATGCTTCCTGAAAATCAGAGTTCATATCACATGCAATCGCTTCAACATTGTCCATCCAGTCTAGGTCTACATGTTCAATGAAATCATAGACTACCCGTTTCTTCTTACCTTGAGCAATCCAAAGTATATGGTCAGTCTCCATATCTATGATGTGCGTTGCATACTTATAGCCATTGTGAAGTTTAAACTCGTCAATTCCAAGGAACTTAGCAGGCTTTTCTGGCTTGATTAACCTAGTACCTTCAATCGTATATAACTCCTGAAGGCGCTGTTTGTCGATATCTTTCACTGTATTCTTGCCAAGACCAGTAATTTCAGCTACCTCTTTGTTGGTATAAGTACCACTTGCAAGAAGGTCTCTGGAGTACTGATAAAGTTCCTCTGTAATCCTATGTCCAGGTGCCTTGAATGAAATGAACTGGGTTTTGCTGTTGTGACACTCAGGGCAGTAATACTGGTTGCGAGTTAACTTAACACAACTGAGGTTACTGCCAAAAGGCAAGTGACGTAATGTGATATTAGGATGATTGTTAATATGCATATGACATCCACACGTGCACTTCATATTTTCTTCACTATCATTTAGTGTACCATGGAAACAAAAGACAGAGCGACCTGACTGAGCTGTCTCAGTTGTTGTTGAACTATTACGAAAGCCATACAAACAAGAAGGAATCAATAAAAATTCAGTTGATTGTGTAAAAGTTAATTGCCCATCGGCTTCTTTTCGTATATAATTCATGATAGAGGATTTCCTTTTGATTGAGTTGTTACATCTTCCCGGATGCAATTTCAATCTTAATGGAAGATCCTTTTTTATTCAACTGTAATTAAGGAGAAATATTTGTTCTTAGGCATCGGAGCCTGAGGAAATACAGCCATCCCGAAGGGACATGCCCTTGATAGGCTGCAAAAACAATGTTAGACTTCTCGGACCGACGGATAAAATTATTTGTTCTTGAGTTCTTCGCCGTCGGTATCAACCTAGCAACATTGTTTTTGTAGCCTGTCAAGGGTGGCGTACGGAGTCGTAAAATTACGTGGCGTCAATCCTACGAGAAAAATGATTGACCCAAAATTTTTAAAAACAAGTATCCAAATTTGGAAATTTATTGGGAAACATTAGCAGCTATAGGTGCTGCGACGGGAAGTCAAAAACTAATAAATTATGCGTTTCAAAATGAAGGGAGGGAGTTAAATATGTGTACAGCATTGGAGAATTTGATGTTACAAGGTAGAGAAGAAGGTAGAGAAGAAGGAAAAGTACAAAGAATTAAAATTCTGAAATTATATAGAGTAGGACACAATGTGGAGTATATATCTAGTGAGTTGAATTTGGACAAGGAACAAGTTCGTAATATTATTTTTGAAAATGAAAATCAGTAAAAGGACAAACAAATTTTACATAATAGACCCTCTATAGTTAGATGTAATAAAATGCGAACTAACAAATTAGTAGGTCTATTTTTGTGGCAATTGTAAATATTCCATGT
>JBKEBP010000202.1:0-1703 GCA_047973235.1 Suipraeoptans sp.
GGAATAAAAATATCATTTGCCAAAATTTTGCTGTCCATTTCCAGAAATGCAAAATGCTGTTGTACATTCAGTGTGCCGACAAAACGGGTGTGTTTACGTTCCAGTATTTCTACAACTTCGCCTTCGGGGTCTTTTCCTTTGCGACGGGCTAGCATCTGGATACGTACTTTGTCACCATTCATGGCGTGGGCTGAATTGCGTTCTGCCACAAATACGTTTTCAGCCCCCTCTTCATCTGGAACAAAAAAGTTTTTCCCGCTACTACGTCTTTCGAAGCGTCCTTCGAGAAATAAGCCCCTTGTATTAGACTTATATTTTCCTTTTCGGGTTTCTATAATAAAAGCATCTTCGACCATGCCTTCCAGAATATCCATCAGAAGTAAGCGTTCCGGTTGGGTCTTGATGCCAATATCTGCACCTATTTGCTTATAGTTATATGATTGGTCTGTATTATTATTGAAGAATCCGATCACAGCTGTTACTATGTCGCTTTTCTTTTTTCTTCTTGTCGTTTTTTGTGGTATTCTATTTTTTGTCATTAATTTCTTTTTTTTAAAAAAATAGTATTTTAAAAATCTGTTAGAAACTAAATTTAATATTTATAATTAAACTCATTGTTTTTAATTTTTGTTCAGGGGAATAAAGATATAGGATAAAATACTCATAAAAAAAGATTAAATAAAAGCTATCTATGCCGAAAAGTAGTGGTTGTTTTATAAATTTGTCAATTGTAATTTTAAATCTATGTGAATTTCATAAAACGAACAATTTATGCAACAAGAGATTCTGAGAAAAACTCCTCGCATCGAAATGGTTGATGCTCTTCGTGGATTTGCTGTTATAGCAATCGGTTTGATTCATTGTGTAGAGCATTTTATTTTCCCGGTTTATCCGGACCCCGCATCTCAGCCCGCATGGCTTAATGTATTGGACAATGGAGCACTCAGTGTGGTCTTTTCTCTAATAGCAGGAAAAGGGTATGCGATATTTTCGATCCTATTTGGTTTTACTTTTGCAATTCAATACAACAATCAACAAATTAAGGGAAAAGATTTCGGCGGAAGATTCTTGTGGCGGCTATTACTTCTCACAGGATTTGCAACATTGAACTCTATGTTCTTTCCCGGAGGTGATGTTTTGCTACTGTATGCTATTGTAGGTGTGATCTTATTCATTGTCAGAAAGTGGAGCGATAAGGCTGTCTTTATATTTGCAGTCATTCTGCTTTTACAGCCTATGCAATGGTTTTATTATATATCTCATCTGATAGATCCTGCATTCGTTTT
This sequence comes from Suipraeoptans sp., assembly GCA_047973235.1. Taxonomy (GTDB): domain Bacteria; phylum Bacillota; class Clostridia; order Lachnospirales; family Lachnospiraceae; genus Aequitasia. The sequence goes on from JBKEBP010000202.1 coordinate 1,287, forward strand.
GCCCGAAACCATAAATGGGAAATTATATGGAGAGATTGCCGTATACACAAAAGCCGGAGAGCTTTTACCTTTCATCTGGGCTAATGTTACTACAGGGCAACTGGCTAGCCTAATGTGGGCAATAGAAGGAGGGCGTTTCTTGCAGACAGGAGGATTGTTTTTGCTGGGGTTACTAATCGGAAGAAAGCAATTGTTTGTTTCAACTCCTGAGAATATAAAATTCTGGACAAAGGCACTTATTGTATGTGCAATTCTTTTTGCTCCTTTATATCAATTGAAGGTCGAATTATATGATAATGTACAAGATCTGTTTATTAAACAAACAGTAGGAGTCATGTTTGATATGTGGCAGAAACTCTTGTTTACTTTCGTATTGGTAGGATCGTTTGTTCTTTTATATCAGAAAGAGAATTTTCA
>JBKEBP010000244.1:0-3991 GCA_047973235.1 Suipraeoptans sp.
TTGATGTTGATAAGGAATTAAGTAGTGGCGGTCAAGGTATCGTATATAAAACTAGAGAACCCAATGTATTGCTAAAATTGGAGTGGAATCGTCAAACAAAGAAGATTAATACAAATGTGAATGAAAATGAAAAATACGAGATGATTAGACTGTTACCATTTTCAGCGAATTCACACATTACATTACCACAATCAATACTTAAAGATTGTGTTGGGTATTCGATGAGATTATTAGATGACATGATTTCTTTTGAGTCTGCTTTCAGATATGGTAATGAATCCTATAGAAATGAGTGGCTTTTACAATTTGAATATAGTAATCCAGAGTTTGCAAAAGGGTTTGGTAATTATATAAGTACAGGAGGACGACGACGACGTATGGAGGCATTTATGAATGCATCAATTGTTTTTGCTAGTCTGCATACTAGAGGCTTAGTATACTGCGATATTTCTGATAAAAACATGTATGTTTCTGAATCTAAGGATAATGCAATTGTCTGGATGATTGATGTAGATAATGTGAATTTTATATCAGAAACAAGTAAACGAGCAGGGATTTATTCTCCTGGGTATGTTGCACCAGAGGTATTAAGAGGAAAGGGAAATACTTTTTATTCGGATGTATTTTCATATGCAATTTCTTTGTTTTGGAATTTAACAGGAAACCATCCTTTTGTTGGTCCAGCATTAGATGATAAGTTGGAACAAGAGGATATTTTGGAGATTCCTGAAGAAACATATGCCTGCAGAGGAGATATATCTTGGATTAGAGATGATGAAGATGAAAGGAATAAAACAGAGACAGCTATTGCATATGAAATGATTGTTGGAGAAAAATTACACAGATGTTTTCAAAAAACATTTGGAAAAGATGGTCGTGCAAATATTCAAAATAGACCAACAATGATGGAATGGGCTGCTACATTAGCAGAAGAGTTAGATCACTCGATAAAGTGTGAAAAGTGTGAAATGGAATATGATGCAAATAAGCAAGATATATGTCCATGGTGCGATACATCAAATAAATATATAGACATTTGTACAGTGACACAGAATGAAAACGAAACTAATACTAAATGGGAATATCAGCATGAGATTGCTGAAAAAATCAAGATTCCACTTAGAGTGATAAGTGGGTTCAAGATGTCTGAGTCTGATAGTATTGCATTTATATTTTCATCTGAAAATAGCGAGATTACACTATCTAATTTTTCTGATAAATTTGTATTTGTAGTTGAACAATTTGTATTTTTTAGAAAGATATACTGAAAATGCGTTATAGGTAAAAATGCTGTTATAATAGCTATAGAGAAGGATAGTGAACAAGAATATCTTATAACAATATCTCTGTATGGCTGATTGTATGAATATATCAGAAATTAAGATTGATGACCAAAGTGAATTAAAAGATGTTGCATGTCATACCTATGGAAAAAGGGATATTATTGCTAGAGAAGGACGAGTTGCGTATATCGGAGAAAATTCGTTTGCGCTAGTCACTGCAGATAACAGTATCCCTTTTTCAATAGATGATGTAGGTGACAGTAAGATTGTAACAGATTATTTTAATAGACACTTTTATATACTAGCACAAATCACCTCATGCTCATCAGATAAGGATAATGGGGTTCTGTTTATGCATTTTGTTTTCTTTTGCAATTGCCAAAGAATGGGGGAAGTGCCTCTAATTATTAGTTCAAATGCAATGGATTATTTGTTCAGAATATGGAAAATTGACCATAATGAAGAGAAAGTATTCAAAAGATTACAAGGACAATTTGAATTAACAAACGGAAATGATTTGTGTTTTGCTTTTGAAAGTGCAGAAAAATCGCTTAGAACGAAGAAACAAGATGTGATTGATGAAGATGGAGAAGATGATACAGAACAGTTAGACGAAGAGGTTGAGAAACAAAAGGTTCTTGTTATACACGGACGATCTATTAAACTTTATTTATCATTGAAAGGAAAGAAATTTGAAGAAAAATTGTATGTTGAAAGAGTTGTAAAAAATGGAAGTAAAAAGCCAGATAATTTGATGCTTGGTATAGGAAAACTTGAATTTACCAACACGGAAGCAATGTTGTCTCTTAAAGCAAAGCAATTTTATGATGAAAACAGAGGATACTTGGATTTGTGGAATGAGTATTCTGAGAAGGAAGGGAATTTTATTCTTGCAAATGCAAGATCAGTTGGATATATAGAACTTAATAAAAAGAGTATGTCATTTGAGACAGAAGGTGGTGTCTATATATCAGTCAGTAATTATGAGAGTTTGAGTAAGATAATTCCAGATAACTCTTATATTGTTTTTTGTGATGAACCACCAGTTTATCTAGAAACAGAAGAAATGACATGGAAGGAATATGAGAAAAATCAAGAACAAAAAAGGTTATTGAAAATAAAGGCTGAAAGTGGAATTGCAATCAAGATTCTACGAAAGAAAAATGGAGGTTTTGTTCTAGATCTACAGGAATTAGCATTACCAAATAAAAGATATGTTTATTTATCAATTTATGGTGATGAAATGCAGATTCGAAGAAGAAAAGAAGCCCGAAGTAGAATTGCAAATGGACAATCAGCTAATCGATCTTTAGGTTTAATTCTAGAAGGTGAGTTGCCAGATGTGTTTGAAGACACAAAGAAAAAAAATAAAGTGGATCCAATGTCTTCATTTGTGGAAGAAAAAATTTTTAAGTTTCCACCAACTGAAACACAGAAAGATGCAATAGATATAGCATTAAATACACCAGACATTGCTATTATTCAAGGACCTCCAGGAACAGGAAAAACAACTGTAATTACAGCAATTATAGAAAGGTTAAATGAAATTAGCAACAAGAAAAATGTAAATAATGGTCAGTTGCTTATTACTAGTTTTCAACATGATGCAGTAAGGAATGTTATTGAAAGATTAAGTGTAAATTCATTACCTACGGTGAAATTCGGGCGACAAGAGAGAGATGGAGAAGAAGATAGGACAAAAGAGATAATTATCGAGAATTGGTGTGAATCCTATTCGGAAGCATTGAGGAAAACAAATCCAGAACTAGAACAGACAGATGAGATGCGTGTTTTAGCAAAAGCACATAATTTTTATATTGCTTACCCTAGTGATGAAAACGCTATTGAATTTCTAAATTGTGCTAAATCAATGAATCATGATAATGAGCTTAATGAAGTCATTGACAGACTTTTCGATGAATACTTGGATAATAAGAGAAACCATGATGATGAATTATTGGGTTTTATAAGAAGGATAAGGACTACAAAAGAGGGGTTTGAAGATGATGGTGCAGATAATGCATATGATCTTTTACGACATTTAGAAGAATTAGAACTTGATCGAAAAAAAGCCGAAAGTAATAGAATTCTATCAGTTATTGAAGAAGTAGCAGATTGTTTTGATGGTAGAGTGTCAGAAGAACTTCTGGCTGAATTAGCTGAGGTAAAGAAAATATTATTGAGTAAATGTGTTCCTAGAATAGACTATGTAAAGAAGTTGGCAAATCGTGAACTTACGGATATATTTTTAACTATCCAAGAAGATTTAAAGAAAAGGAATAATAAGGAAATAGAAATCCTCTCAAATCTGTTAAAGGAAATTGAAAGCAACAAGGAAGAAGTAGAAAGAACATTGAATAACTATTTATACGTTTATTCAGCTACTACTCAGCAGAGCGAAGGTAATGAAATAAAAGATGCTAAAGGTATAAATCGATGGGAACATCCAGAGTATGAGACAGTTATTGTTGATGAAGCAGCAAGAGTAAGTCCTATAGATTTGATGATTCCATTGGCACAAGGAAGAAGACGAATAATTCTTGTGGGTGATCATAGACAGCTTCCTCATATTTATAATGAAGAGGTTTTAGAAAGTATTGATATATCTAAGATAGAAGATTTAGATATGGACAATATTAAGAAGAGTATGTTTGAGTATCTTCTTGGTAAGGCAAAGAAATTGGAAGAAAAAGATCATATACCTAGAA
>JBKEBP010000067.1:0-13077 GCA_047973235.1 Suipraeoptans sp.
TGATTTTGTAAATTCAGAAAGTACGAATATTGGTCGCCTAATGATTCTTCAGAAAAAAATTAAATACGGTGTTGATTCACAAACGAGTTTATCAATTTGTGAGAAAATTTTTAATGACCGATATCTAGCATCATTATTATCAAATGAACTTGATAATAAAATAATTAAAGAAGATCAAATTATTAAATACATAAAATCAAAGAGGGATAAGGTAAAGGAAGCGTTAAGTGATTATCCAACATATTTTGAAAAACGTATCAAATATTTAAAATGATATAGGTGTCAGATAAATTTGTTGAATAGTCGAAATATAAACGATGGACATACCGAAATAAAAAAGAAAGGTAGGTGAGCATAATTTGACAAGAGAAGAATTTGAAGACATTCTTAAAACTGGTGAAACAGAGAAAGTTGAATTTAAATCTTGGATAAACACGAAGAATACAAAGGAAAGAATTGCGTTAGCGGTTGATGAACTAATTGCATTTGCCAATTCGAAGGGTGGTACAGTTTATTTTGGCGTAGAAGACGATACCCATGAAGTCACCGGTTGTGATCCAAAATATGACGGCCAAAGATTGATTGAATCTATATATGACAAAACAAGACCACCACTATTTACTGAAATTTCTGACTTTATTTATGACGGCAAAACAGTTATTGCAATTTCAGTAAAACCGGATGGAACAACGTATGCAACCACAGATGGAAGATGCCTTAAGAGACTTGGGAGAAATTCCAAACCATTTTATCCGGATGAAATGAGTAATAAGTACTCTTCGCTACAAAATCCTGATTTTTCTGGGCAAGTTGTGGATGAAAGTACAGAAGATGATATTAACAAGCTTGAGATATACAATTTAAAAGAAAAATTAAAATTGAGAGATTCTAAATCAACACTTCCAGAACTAGAGGATATGGCGTTTCTTCGTGATCTTGGACTTGTAAAAGCTGATGGGGATAAAGAAAAACTGACAATTGCAGGCTTGCTTTTTGTTGGAAAAGAAAATTCAATAAAGCGATTATTGCCGCAGGCAGAAGTGATTTACCTTCATTATTCGTCAGAAAATCTTGAAGAATATGATGTAAGGTTGGATCTAAAACAGCCCATTATTAGTATTATTGACAGATTAACGGAGAAAATCCAAGATGTGAATAAGATTGTAAATGTCCAAGTTGGATTGTTTAGATTGGAAGTAGCAGAATTCCCTGAAAAAGTTTTTCAGGAGGCGTTACTTAATGCATTGGCACACAGAGATTATCAAAATACAGGAGCAGTATATGTAAAACATTATCCTGATAAGGTGGTAATCGAGAACCCAGGTGGATTCTTAGATGGAATTACTGCGAAAAATATAATTACACATCCGTCTGTACCAAGAAATAAGCTAATTGCGGAAACATTGCAGCGATTAAAATATGTTCAGAGAACAGGACAGGGAGTTGATATTATTTTCAAAGAAATGGTATCAATGGGAAAACCATATCCAGAGTATCGTTCTTATAATGATGCTGTTTCTCTGACGATATATAGTTCTATTGATGATATGGATTTTGTAAAATTTATTGTTCGCGAGCAAGAAAAGCAGCAACACATTATGTCCTTAGCAGAACTTATGATCTTAAGGTATTTAACAGACAATAAAAAAATCTTATTGTCCGATGTATCTGATATTACGCAGATACCATTAGATGATGCAAGAAGAAGCTGTAATAATTTGATAAAACTTGGTCTTGTTGAGGTAGTAGGCAAAGATTATATGCTTACAGCAAAGATGTATGAGGCAATTAAGTCTGATGTGGAATATACAAGAGATAAGGCAGTGCAGTACATTAAAGCAAAAAATATGATCCTAGAGTATTTACAAAGAAATGATACAATTACCAATCCAACCGTTCAAGAACTTTGCGGATTTACGAAGCAACAGGCTCGAACTGTGATTGATAAAATGCGTAAAGAAGAAATCATCACCATTACTGGAAATGGAAAAAATGCAAAGTATGTAAGAACATCATAGAGTGTTTGAGTGAAGAATCGAGTGGCTGAGATTGAACCACTCGAAAATAACTCGAATATATAAGCTGATGAACAAAAGCATAGAAATAATGGATTTTATTTTCGAGTGAAAATTGAGTGGATAAATTGAAAAACTCGAAAATAACTCATAAAGTCAAAATATTATCCATGTCACAATGGTAGGATGAATGGTCTAAATAGATCAGACCATTCAAACTAATCAGACCAATGATAAAATATTAGATTCAAATTCATAGTTTTGTGGGAAGAAAGATTAGCAAAAATAGGAGGAAGTGTAATAAATGAGTACGGCGGATGTTATACAATCAATAGGAGTTTTTGCAACAATTATTTTTTCTTTTATAGCCTTAGTACAGTCTATAAAATCAAAAAAAGATGCAATTGCAGCAAGTGAAAGTGCAAAGAAGGCAAATTATTTATCTGAAAAGGCGAACGAAGAAGCGCACATATCAAATGTAAAATCTGAAAAAGCAAATGAAGAAGCAAGAATTTCAAATGAAAAGGCTGAAAATGCTAATGAATTGGCAAAAAAGGCATTAGATGATGCTAGAAAAGGTTTTATGCCAATAGTTAGATTTACTAGTCAGTTTAATATTGTTCAAAAAAGTATTTTATCTTTAAGAAATCAAGTGACATTTGATTTCGATGATTTATTACTAGATATAAACAATACTTATGCTGATATTGATTTTGAAGAAGATGATGAAGTGGTTTGCATAGAAGCCGAAATTGAAAACTGTGGCAATGGTATAATCACAGGGATAGAGATTAAGGACTTCTTTATACAAAGTGGAAATAAGGTTTCAATTGATGTACGATCTCAGGAAGAAGTTGATGCATTATGTCATTTTAAAGAGTGTACTTGTGAAGAGGAATTTGTCTTACTTCCAGGAGAAAAAAATATTGTTAACTTTATAGTTACTAAGAATGTTATGGAAAGAAAAAATAGCGATTTCCCGTGGGCGCAGGAACATATTGAGGAATTTGTAGAGGAATATGATAACATAATGATTTCGATGTCATTGGAAATTTCATCAGTAAATAAATCAATTTATCAGCAAGATTATTTATGGGGCACTTATCTTGAACAAAAATTGGTACATAATTCATTTTCACAGGCTTTTTGTAAAGAACAATGTTAGTAAATTAAGTAGAAATGCTATATACAATGTCGTCATTTTGTCAGCAAAATCCTTCAAAAATCCATGAAAATGATGGAATATACAGAATAAAAATACAAAATATAGTGCTAAAAGAAAATACAGAACACTACATATAGTACAAACTATTGAGTTTGAATAAATGTTAAAAAACCGCTAGAGCCTGTAATTACAAGGGTTCTAGCGGTTTTATAATGCTCAATCGTACTGAAAACGTACTATTTATTCAATTCTTCTAATTTATCCGCAACCTGACTATGCTTGTTTGGGTATAGGTGGGAGTAGGTCTGTAGTGTTGTTTGTATCTTCTCATGCCCCAATCTTTCAGAGATAAGCAGAGGGGGGAAGCCCTGTTCTATCAATAGGCTTGCGTGGGAATGTCTGATGTCATGTACTCTGATTTTCTTCACGCCTGATTTTTGGCAGCCCCTACGCATTTCATGGTCAAGGTAAGATTTTGTAACCGGGAATAACCTTTCCTTTGGCTTATAGTCATACAAGTGTGTTACATAGTCCTGAAGCATGTCACAGATGAAGCTGGGGAGGGTGATTGTTCGCTTGCTTTTGGGTGTTTTGGGTGTCAGGGTCAAATCTTCCCCATTTAGCCGGGTATAATTTTTGTTGATGTTGACGGTCTTTGCTTCAAAGTCAAAATCATTCAATGTCAAGGCAAGCAGTTCTCCGGAACGCATACCAGTCCAAAAGAGCAATTCAAACATGACCTTAGATAATAGCTTGCCATCTATGGCGGGAGTAAATTGCTTAAATTCTTCCAGTGTCCAAAATTTCATTGAATCAGCGTGACTTTTTCCCATGCTGCCGCATATGACAACAGGGTTTTCAGGCAGCTTGTAATATTTCCGGGCATGATTGAAGATTGCCGACAACTGGTTATTGACCGTCTTTAGGTAGGTATCGGAATATGTGTTACCTTCGTCATCTTTGTGTGTAATCAATTCATTCTGCCACTTCCTGACGGTGGTTGCATCTATGGTATTTAGTGGCATATCTTTGAAATATGGGAGTATTTTCAGATTGATGATATACTTTTTATTGTCAAGGGTGGTCGGTTTCAATCTGCTTTGGCAGTCCTCAAAATAAAGTTCAATCAGACTACTAAACAGCATTGAACAATCAGCCTTTGACTTCCTGATGAACTCCCTTTCGTATTCTTTGGCTTCTCTTTGGGTCTTGAACCCCTCTTTTTTCTTCTGCTTTCGTTTACCAGTCCAATCCTGATAATAGAATTTGCAGTACCATGTACCACGCTTGTTATCTTTGTATGTTGGCATAAATAGCACATCCTTTCTTGAAAAATGGTGCATTGAATAAAGGAATGTGTTATACTTTACTTGTCTTGGACAGTATCGCATATTCCTTATGGGTTTATGGGTTACATCTATTCAAAGCCGTTCCAGTGCTGCTACACTGGGGCGGTTTTTGTATGTTTATTTATACTTGTCAGGTATTTTGTCAAATGCTTCTTTATCGCTGCATTCTTCCAACAATTCCCTTATTACTTCTGATTCAGGGCGATTGTCCTTCATTCTATTCACAAGAGAAGGTATAGAAGCCTTGGTTGATTCATACAGGGCATCTATATCATCCTCATATAGAATGAACTGTTTTTCACCTTCTCCAACAAGATAATAGTTACTAGAGAAATAATCCCCCATAACATCCTTATCTTCTACTTTTCCGTATATGTCGGTCAAAACAGCAATGATTGCAATGATTGCATTGGAAGTTTTATCTATCTTCTGAAATTCTGATGTGTTTTTCCATTGCTCCATTGTGAACTGCTCCATAATGTCAACGATTTTGACCCCAAGAGCAGATGCAATTTTATCCACGGTTTCTATTTTGGGGTTGGCTTTTCCTAGTTCATATTGTCTTATTTGAACTTCGTTCATTCCACACAATTCACCTAACCGCTTTTGTGTCAATCCTTTTTGTTTTCTGATTTTCTTGATGTTTTCGCCTACTGTCACTTTTTCACCTTCTTTCAGATTCAGTATAACATAAACAATGAAAAAATAACAGAAGAAAAATATTCTATTTTTGCTATTGACAGAAGATAAAACTTCTGATAAAGTAATCATAACAGAATAAAACACTTCTGTCAAACAGAACTTTAGAAAGGAAGGTGTGACACATGACAATCAATAACAGTAAGTTGCAAATCGCTTTGGCTACTGCCTGTATGAACCCTTATGATTTATGTAAGGCTGTCAATATCCAGTATCAGACGTACAGACGGATTTCAGGCGGTTTTAATTGCAAGCCCGCAACAGTCGGCAAAATTGCCAAGGCTCTGAATGTACCAGTTGAAAATCTGATTGATATGGAAGGTGGTGACTAAATGGCAGCAGTACAGGAACAGAAATTTCTCACCGCTGATGATGTGGCTTTAATGATGAACATTTCCAAATCAACAGCCTACCGGGTCATTAAGCAGTGTAACGATGAATTACATAAACAAGGAAAAATCATCATACATGGCAAAATCAGCAGACGTTATTTTGAAGAAAAAGTTTATTACTAATTCGTACCAGTAGCAGCCTTTTTATAAGTATTGTGTGTTTGGTGTTGGTCAACAGGTTTTGTCCATTCTTTAATGTGAAGGTGGTCAGCGGGAAGAGATGTGCAACGCTTGAAAGACATCATGCCGGATAGCAAGTTTGCAGATTTTAGTTGTGAAATCTGATAAGGGTTTGTAAGTTCCTGATACAAAGACTTACGGCGGGAAGTGTGAAAACCGCTTGATAAATTCATACCCAAACACACAATTATTATAAAAGGGTTGCTATTGGTACAAGGTGTTGCAGCACCTTAAAAAATTTATGGATGTAACCAAGACCAAAGGAATGTACTAAGAATAGAAAAATTCAATTGAAAGGTAGGTGAGAAAGAAGGTGATAGATTTTGACGAAACAGGGCTTTACAAGGGCTTTGTGAGAAATCAGAAGGGGAAGAAGTTCCCCGGTAGAAATCCGCAGCTTTTATCTTTACAGGAAGTGGATGCTGTTGATAGTTTCAGCGGTATCATGTACCCAAATGTTATATTTTTGGATGCAGATGAAGAACCCCATAATCAGAATTTGCAGAATATTATCAAGGGGGAAGAACTGGCTTGCTATATGACCAATCGTGAAGGTGGTAGAGGTGTTCACACCCTGATGATTAACAGTGATACATCATTGAAAAAAGCCGACAAGGTGATGCTTGCTTGTGGTATCATTGTAGACTTTCATCCGGGCTATTCCTTGCCGGGGGAGTGCTTGAAGTTCAACGGTGTTGAACGTACACCAATTTACAATAAACAACCTTATCAGGAATTGCCAAAGTATTTCACACCGTTACCAAGGTGCAACATTGATTTTGCAAATATGGGTGAGGGTGACGGCAGGAACAGCACATTATATGCTTACATTTTGTCCTTGCAGAATGCCGGGTTTGATGAAGATGACATCAAGGACACTATTCGGATAATCAATCAGTATGTACTATCTGAACCACTGTCTGATGAAGAACTTGAAGTGATTCTTAGGGATGAAGCATTTAAAAAATCTGTTTTCTTCCCAAAGAACAAGTTTTCACATGATAAATTTGCAGAGCATATCAAAGTACAGCACCATGTGAAAAAAATCAATGGTCAGCTTCATATCTATGAAGGGGGTATCTATATACCCGGTTATGATGCGATTGAGCGGGCAATGGTGAGGGAAATTTCTTCCCTGACCTCTAACCAAAGGGGTGAAGTACTGAAATATTTGAATGTGGTATGTATTGAGGAAGAACGAACCGCAGACCTGAACTTGATAGCATTTAAGAACGGTATTTACAACCTGAATACTGACAGTTTGGAACAGTTCAGCCCGCAACACATCATCACCAATAAAATACCATGGAAGTACAACCCTGATGCAAAATCGGACTTGGTGGACAGTGTTCTTGATAAATTGTCATGCGGTGATGTAGAAATACGGTATTTACTGGAAGAAGTTGCCGGGGCTTGTATGTATCGGTCTGCTGCCATTGGTGGCGGTATGGTAGCTATTTTGAACGGTGATAAGTATAACGGTAAGAGCACCTACATACACATGGTGCAGAGTATGCTCGGAAAAAACAATTATTCCGCTGCTGATATGGGTGATTTGGGGAACCGATTCGTTGCAATCACATTATATGGAAAACTTGCAAATATCGGTGATGACATATCAAATGAGTATATCGGTGATACCTCAATCCTAAAAAAACTAATTACTGGTGAGGTAATACAAGCAGAGGAAAAAGGCAGACCGCATATAGACTTCGCACCCTATGCTATGCACCTTTATTCTGCAAATGGTATGCCGCGCATGAAAGACCCTACCGGGGCAATGCTTAGAAGGTTGCTGCCGATCCCCTTGAATGGAAAATTTACGAAAGATGCTCCTGACTATGACCCATTTATCAGGTACAAACTGGAACAGGTTGAACATGTGGAGTATTTTATACAGTTGGCTTTGGACGGGCTTGCGGAAGTTCTAAGGAATAAAAGTTTTACAGTTCCGGCAAAAGTGGAGCAACAGAAAGCAAGCTTTGAGGAAGAAAACAATCCTATTCTTGCATTCATTGAAGATACTGGAAAAGAGAACATCATCAATGAGCCGACAGCAGATGTTTATAAACGGTATCAATTATTTTGTGCTGACAATGGTTTTCAACCGGGTAGCAATTTAACCTTTTCAAAGAGCATCAACCGGGCATTGGGTGTAAAAACAGTTGATAGCCATATTGGAAAAGGTAAAGACAGAAAAACTTTTAAGGTATTCGCTACATGATGGCGCAGTTGGTGCGGTTGTGGTGCGGTTAAGTGGTGCAGTAAAAACATAGTAAAATCAATGGGTGGCGCAGTTGGTGCGGTTATATTCAACTTCTTATATAGAAAAAATTTATGTTGTGTAACAGAAGTTGAAAATATAAAAGTAATAGAATTTACTCTTAATACCGCACCAACCGAACCACCAATAGAAAGAAGGTGAATGATTATGATATGGTGTCCGGTAACAAAGTCCGATTGTTGGGATGAATGTGCTTGGTTCGCAGAGGGGCAATGTGCTTTTGCAAGACTACATAATGTATCTGATTCTTTGGATGAAATCAGAGAAAGTATTGATTCGTTGGAAGATACTATTAGTAAGAAAAATTTTTCGGAATAGAGAGGACAGGTGAGCACTTATGATTACAATTACAAGAAAGCAACCAATCATGGATGAATTAAAAAATGCGGGATTTACTAGGATTCAGGATATAACACTTAAAAATGGGACAACGCTACCATGCTATCAAATGGGTGGGTTCATTAACACTTTTGAGGGTCACAATTTATATGTACATTGTCACAAGAATCAGAATATGAAACCATATGAGGAAGCTAAGAAAGAATATGAAGCAAAGAAAGGGAATAGGTAAACACTATGACAGAGATAACAAGATTATTAAATGAGGATCAATCAAAAGAATTTGAAGAAATTATGAATTTTATTGGCAGTACAACCCTTGATGATGTAGAGGTTGAGTGTATCAGCGCTATGCTTATTTTAGCACATAACTATAATGTTCAAAATATCGGTAAGAATAAGTTTTTCAAAATGTATGGGTTAACAATTAAGTTTGTACATCGAGAGTATGACTTACAATTTGCTGATAGTGTTTTCACAAAAAAAGGGTTCTTTGAATTTATGAAAACATATTTCCCTTATTGGAGAAAGCCCTTGAGTAATCACAGGGACTAAACAAAGGCTTCTGCATGGTATTCATATGACCTAGACACTCATAGTTTACCATGCAGAGGTGTATTTTATCAAGTAGCAGTCTAAAACAGTTATATGACCGTTATATGAAGTCAGAGCCATACAATATTATGCAGATTCAGAAAAATATGGTGACACGGTTACACGCATACATGAGGAATTAGCTGTTATGAATTGTTAAGGTTTGGTGCAGCATAGGGATGTTAGTAAATGTTAAGGTTGTAACGTGTATATGAAGTCAGAAAGGACATTTTGCATGAAGATACGTATTGCATACATAAAAAGTGAATTGAACACAGTTCAAAGCATAATTGAACATATAAAAGGGCGGTTTGCAGATACCAAAGTGAAAGAAACTGCACCAAAAGACGGCTATTTGCATACGGTTTTGACGATCAAAAAGCCGCTGAACACTACAAAATAAAGCAGTTCTATTGACTGTACCCCCTATATGTGGTATCATATCAACAGAATTAAATAAGGCATGAGTACCGCACCGCTTTTTAAAATCTACCTTTCAATGCGTTTTTGGGTGGTGTTAGTCTTGGAATCAAGGCATGGGAATAACTGATTAGTTGGGTCAGTTATACTCATGCCTTTTTGATTTACCAAATAGTCCACTTCGGACGTAAAAAGAAGGGAGAACATCATCATGGATGAAAATAACATGAATCAGAACCAAAACGCAGACCCGGCAGCCAATGAGGGAACAGGGGGTAACAACAAGACCTTTTCGCAGGAAGATGTCAACCGCATTGTTCAGGAACGGCTTGCAAAAGAGAAAGCCAAGAGCAGCGGTGATGCAGATTTTGCGAAAAGGGAACAGGAGCTTGTGCAGCGTGAATTACACATGACCGCTAAAGAACTGTTATCATCTAAGAATTTACCAGTGCAGTTATTTGATGCTCTGAACTGCACCGACAAAGAAATCATGGAAAAGAGCATTGCAACCATAGAAACTATATTCAATGATTATAAGGCGAATGCCACAAAGCAGATTAAATTCACAGGCTTTCAGCCGGGCGGTACTGGCATAAAACCAGATGCTGGGACATCAGCGGAAGACTTGGAAATTAGAAAGGCTATGGGGCTTCGGACTTAACAGAAAGGAAGTATAAAACATGGCTATAAATTTAGCAACCAAATTTTTACCGTATGTGGATGAAAAATTCACTACAGAAAGCAAAAAATCATTATTAACCAATCAGGATTTTGATTGGACAGGAGCAAAGACAGTCAAGGTCTATAAGGTCAGCACATCCGACATGAATGACTATGATAGACCGGGTTCAGGGTCTAACTGGTCAAGATATGGTGCAGTTGCCGGACTGGATGCGGTGACGGAAGAATTTACCCTTACAAAAGACCGTTCTTTCACCTTCGCCATTGATAAGTTGGATTCTGATGAAACGGTACAGAACTTACAGGCTGCATCTGCACTGGAAAGACAGGTAAGGGAAAAGGTTGTACCGGAAGTTGACACCTATGTGTATGGTGTGATGTGTGCCAATGCCGGGAATAAACCCGCAGCCAAGGCATTGACCAAAACCAACATTTATACTGAAATCCTCGCAGCCAATAACACACTGGATAATGCAGAAGTGCCGGAAACTGGCAGAATCATTGTAGTTACTCCTGATGTGTATGTGCTGATGAAACAGTGTACCGATATTACCATGGAAACCGACATAGGAAACGATTTGAGAATCAAGGGTGTCATTGCTATGATTGATGGTGCAATGGTTATCAAGGTTCCGGCTAACAGATTGCCGGAGAAGTTCGGCTTCATGGTGGCACATTCTTGTGCAACGGTAGCCCCTACCAAGTTAGAGG
The DNA here is from genome assembly GCA_047973235.1 of Suipraeoptans sp. Classification (GTDB taxonomy): domain Bacteria; phylum Bacillota; class Clostridia; order Lachnospirales; family Lachnospiraceae; genus Aequitasia. The sequence continues at coordinate 10,830 of JBKEBP010000067.1, forward strand.
ACTACAAAATACATGAAGACCCGCCCGGTATCAGCGGTTCATTGGTAGAGGGCAGAATTGCATATGATGCCTTTGTATTGGATAACAAGGCAAATGCAATCTATTATCAGGCAACAACCTAATTTTTGATAAGAGTACCCCGGGCTTTCTTCCTCCGATTGTCCGGGGTATTTTTGGAAGGTGGAACAGATGAAAGCAATAGACAGGTTATTGATTAAAGCAAAGAAAAAATGTGGTGCTGATAAACTCACAGTTGCCTTTATTTATCCGTCAGAAGCAGAGCCGGGAAGGTGGATTGCAAGGGGGGATATTTGGAACGGTGTTCCTCGTAGCGGTGTCACTCATGCTATTTGTACTTGTGATTCTGTTGATGATGCAATACAGGCATTAAATGAACTGTCAGAAGCACACCCCCATGATAAAGACCTACGGATATTTATTGATGATTTGGAAGAATAGGCGGTGATAATGTGGCAAAAAGAAACTTAAAACTTGATACCGCTGACAACATCAGGAACGCACTGGCAAAGGTGGCAAATATGACCTATAAGGGTGAGATTGACACCAAGACCGCTAATAGTATCACTGCAACCTGTAATGTAATTCTAAGCGGTATCAGGATAGATGAACAGGAAAGGAAATTGGCAGAGATAGAGCAGATTTTGAATGAAAGGGATTGATGAACAATGGATAAATTTTATGAAAAAGAGCAGCCGGAACTTGTGATTGCCCAAAATGGGGAATTGCGGTTATATCATGAAGGGTTGCGGTTGGCAGTATCGAAACCTCAGTGGTCAAATGATTCAGGGGTGCACATGGGTAAGACCGTCTCTATTGATTTGGCAGCTAATAAGGGCAATCAAGAATTGATTAAACTGCTTGAACATGCGATTGGACTTTTAAAGGGCAGTACAGAATAGGAGTAGCTAAAACACCGTCATTTAGGCGGTGTTTTTTTTACCCTAAAAGTATATCACTGAATGGTTTTTCATGGCTATATGACCGTTATATGAGTTGTCAGAAACAAAAGAATGTGGTAGAATCTTGTCATGGACAATCGTGTTACAGGGTGGCTTGACCTTCATTCTACATAGAATGGGGGTGGTGCTTATGAAGAACAAATTCAGTTTTAGTGACTTGATGCAGTTCGGATTATTTTTGATTGCACTACTGACATTCATTTATTTGATTAGTCATTAGTATAAAGCAAAAACCACCCTGATACTTTGGTCGGTTCGGGTGGCTTTGCTTCTCAATTTTTATCCGGTCAACTCACCCATGTGGGCGGTTGTTCCTCTTAATTGCATTATAGCATGGGAAAACGGATAATTCAAGATTATCCGCTATCTTTTCTTGATTCCACCGTACCAAAAACGTACTAATACCGGTTGAAGCGGAAAATGATAATTGATTATATAACTATATGTGGTAAAAATGAAAATATAAATAGCTAGATATAGTATAAGCAAAAGCCACTAAACCGAGTTTGAATAGCAGCAACGAGTCTGGGAAACCTTATAAATAGGGCGTTCCCGGACTTTTCTTTTGTCTCTGCTACTACTTTGCTACTAACCGCAACTATCCTTTTTCTTAGTTCTTATGTGGCTTATAGTAGAATTTAGTGACAATACAGCGCATGATTTTAATGCATGGCTGATATTAAAGTTGATATTAAATAATGTTTCGAATTGGCATTTGGATTACTTTTCCGGGTGCTTTTTCTTTTGGTACAGGACCAATTGGTGCTGGTGGAAAAGTAGCTTTAGCTGTTTCATCCATAGTAGCTTCAAAAATATCCAGTGAAAAGATATCATCTGGTGAAGGTGGAGTAGGAATTGCTTTCTCACCCAGATTTTGAAGATTATCAACCAATTCTTTCTGTTTGTGTGGAAACATGTGCGAGTAAGTGTTCAGAGTTGTGGATACTTTCTCATGCCCCAGTCTGCCAGCAATCACAAGTGCATCGTAACCTTCATTAATAAGAAGAGAAGCGTGCGAGTGCCTTACGTCAAGGATTCGTATTTTCTTTACACCAGAAGCTTTTGACCTCTTTGCATTTCATGTGCAAGAAATGATTTGGTAAAAGGAAATAATCTGCTCTTTGGAACAAGCATATACTGTCTGTCAATATAATCCTTTACTTCCTGAAATAGAAAGTCTGGAATAGGAACGGTACGTTTGCTTTTCTTGGTCTTTGGAGTAGTAATAACATCTTTTCCTTTGCTTCGGGAGTAGGTCTTGTTGACAC
>JBKEBP010000074.1:0-2045 GCA_047973235.1 Suipraeoptans sp.
AAATGACGCAGGTTGCAACGAATACGGACACCAAAACGGTGCGTGTGTGTTGGAATTTGTTGTCGATAAAACGTCATGGTACGGTAGCACAAAAACAGTAGCAGGACAGAATCCAGAGTGGAGTAGCAGAGTTGTAAAATGTGTAAAGGGTGGTAGTTATTGGTAGGCACTAGATAGTCTAGTGCCTTTTTTAGTGCTAAAAATAGCACAGAAAGGAGAATTGAGATGATTGATTATAAAAAGAAAAAGAGAAAAGTAATTGCACTGATTGTTATGGCAGTTATCGTGTTCATAATGGCGATTACAGGTATTTTAGGATATTCCTACTTAACAGGAAGTAAGAAAGCTGAAATGACTGCAAAAGAAGAAGCCACAGAGAATGTGGAAGATGTTGAAGAAGAACGTACATTAGAGTTTGTAAATCTTGATATATTGGCAAAAGTGATTAATGAGGATATGTTAGCAGAATTTCAAGAGTTGTTCACGTCTTACATAGTAGATATCGAAGATTACGATTTGGTTAGTAAGGTTACTGTAGAAAAAGATAATATAGACTACACAGACGAGGAAGTTAGCTTTTATGTAACCTTAAATAATTCAATGAAATCCATGTATTATTGCTCTTTCTTAACAGAGGAAGAAATCTTTTCGTTTGTAGCTTACGGACAAGCCTACAATGAGGAAACTGCAATAGCGAAAGCCGAAACAGATATAACGAATCAAGCTGACGTAAAGAATGAAATAACCGAAGAGGAAAGGAAAGATATGGCAAGCACAACAACAGGCGAAAAAGCTAGTGAAGTTGATGTAACTGTAAATGATATAGAAAAGTTAGAAGCAGTTCTTACAGATAATGGGATAGAAGTTTTTAAAGAAGATTTATTGAAATATCTACAAGAACAAAAGGACACAAGACGTTCTCTTACAATTTCTGGCGAAGTAGCAAATAATGCAGATACAGTAACATTTGTATGCAAATATGATGTTGTAAATAGTCTTTTCAAGACTACAAAGATTAATGTAACGTTAGATGTTGAAAATAGCACATTTTCATTTTTAGCAGAGTAATTAGAGCAGGGTTTAATGCCCTGCTTTTCTTTTTAATTAAAAAACGTACGGACACAAGACAACCTATAACGAAAAGGAGATTAAAAAATGAAATTAGTAATAGCAGAAAAGCCTAGTTTGGCAAAAAAAATAGTAAGTGCTATTCCAGAAAAATTTGAGAATAAAAATGGTTTTTTTATAAGCAGTTCCTATATTGTATCTTTTGCTTTCGGACACTTATTTCAATTATTTGAACTAGATGATTATGATAAGTCTAAGTGGGAAAATAATAAACCGCCTGCATGGGATTTGAATACATTACCATTCCTGCCCCCATCTTTTAAATTCAAAATCAAAGACGATAAAGGGTGTAAAGAACAATTTAAACTACTAACAGAACTTATGAATCGTCCAGACGTGACGGAAATCGTTCATTGTGGCGATTCGGACAGAGAGGGCGAAGTGATTATTCGCTTAATAATAAAGTTCGGGTTAAAAACGGATAAAAAAATCACTCGTTTGTGGTTGCCAGAGCAAACCGAAGAAAATATCCGAAATCAGCTTCAAAATTTGAAGTTAGATTCAGAATACGACAATCTCTATAGTGAGGGGATTGCAAGAACCTATATTGATTGGCTTTATGGTATCAATTTAACTCGTTACACAACGATTAAGGCACAAAAGCTCCTAAGGGTAGGTAGGGTTCTAACACCTATCGTAAAAGCTGTATATGAGCGAAATAAAGAGCGAGAATCCTTTGTTCCTGTTAAGTCATGGAAGATAGAAAGTAGGGTCGCTAATGAGCAAACAGAAATTGTTCTTACATCAAGTAAGCGTTTTCCATATGAAGCAAAGAGTGAAGCGGAGCATTATTGTTCAGCGTTAAATAGTTTTGGTGCAGAGGTAGTGAAAATAGAACAAAAACAAGTAAAGAAACAATCCCCTAAATTGTTTTCATTATCAAAACTACAAGGTGTGTTAGGTAAGAGATAAAAGAT
>JBKEBP010000094.1:0-2432 GCA_047973235.1 Suipraeoptans sp.
AATTTTACAATGATCTGTTCCGTCGTGTAATTCACTTTCCCCATTTTGTACACCTTCCTTTAGAGTCGTTTTTCCGTCTTTCCTAACTCTTTTCCTGTGTACATTATACGGGGTCAGGCCAATGCCCTCAAGCGAGAGAAATACATAACGGCATTGTGTGGTGCAATTATTAACCATCCGATTAAAGAAAATTTGGTCATTGGCTTATATGGGAAATGGGGTAGTGGAAAAACCTCAATAGCAAATCTTCTATCGAATAAACTAGAGTCGACAGCTATAGAACAGCGACCGCTGATCATTCGGTTCAACCCATGGAATTTTTCGGACCAGAACCAGCTACTTTCGCAACTAATTTCCTCAATTGCAGAAAAACTAACAATTGAAAATGAGAAAGCCATAAAATCTCAAAAAAAGAAAAAGTTTATGTCGAAGTTCATCAAAGGAGCTGAGCATATCTCAAACGTTGCTCAGTTTATACCTGGTATTTCTGAAATTGCCAAAACCGCATCACCGCTCTTGAAAAAATATTCGGATGCGTTGAAGCCTAACAGCAATACTCTGGATGATCTACCCAAACTTAAAACAGCATTTCTGAAACACTTTTGAAACTACCCGTCAAGTTGGTTATTTTCATTGATGACATTGATAGGCTAAATAAAATCGAAATACGGCAAATATTCCAAGCTGTAATAGCTTTGGGCGATTTTCCTAATACGATATATGTCTTACTATTTGATAAGGAAATCGTTTCACAAGCTCTGTCTGATTTTCAAGTTGGGCGTGGTGAGGAATACCTGGAAAAAATTATCCAAATACCCATAGCTATGCCAGAAACTAACGTATTTCACCTAAGGCAAGTATTCGTTGACAAACTAAATGAAGTAATAAAGAATCATCCATATCATCGTTTTAACCAAGTTTACTTTCAAGATATATTGGAGCAATGTGCCTATTCATATTTATCCACAATACGAGATGTGAATAGGGTAATCAATGCATTCACGTTTAAATATGGACTAATCAAAGAAGAAGTAAACGTTGCTGACTTGCTTGCCATCACTTTCATTGAGATATACCTGCCTGGCATATTTCAATGGATTAAAGACAACAAATACTGGCTATCGGGCGGTTTGTCTCTTGACGCATTGCGGCGGAATCGGAAAGGAACTCAGAAAGACGAGCTTATTAATGAATTAAGCCCTCACATTGGATTGCATTCTATGGATACTGTCTTAGGCACTATTGGTGCGATTTTCCCCAAAATTGGAAAACAATACAGCAAACAGCGATTAATGCAAACCATATTTCTCTTTTAAAAGATCAACGAATTGCTCATGTAGATATTTTTGATAATTACTTTGCCCTGTCTTTGGATGATGGCTCAGTTAGTCGGAATAAAATTGATTTTTTTCTCTTATACGCTGGGAAGCTGGACTTTGAAAAATATAGCGGCAATGAGGAATTTCGGCAATTAACAATGTCACAAGAACTGTATGCGAATATCGAAATCGTTCCCGAAGACAGGGTAGATATTCTCCTCACGTATTATATAAATAACTATCACCTGCTTTTGCATCATGGCGAGAAGGGTCTCTTTTCTGACGGCGATACATATCTCCGCTGGATAGTAGAGACGCTCTTAAGTAAGCAAACCTCTGAAAAGAAACTATCATTCATGAAAACAAATTTAGAAAATCATCATCCCGAAACTTTTTTGCTATTTGTCAACCTCCTGTTAGATGAGATGCGACGTCACAAAAAATGGGGATTGCGCACGTCATATGAGCGAGATAAACTTTTTAGTCAAGAGCAACTTTCGGAACTTGAAAATGCCGTGCTTGAAAAAGTGCATGCATTTATAAATCTAAATGACCTGTTTTCACTAACGTACTCGGATTTTCACTTAGTTGTATTTGTGTGGGAAAAAATTGCCTCTATAGACCCCAAAAGGCTAGATGTGATTCGTTCTAAAATAAACAACCCCAGTAACGCAGCCTGTTTTTTGCAACAAAAATTGAGCATCTTTTTCCGGAAGGCACTTACTGGGGCAACCAAGAAACATGGAAAATAGATGCCGCAGGCGTTGCGCATATATCCCATTAGAAGACGCGCATAACATAATACTGGATCTGAAAAAGTCGAATGATTTTCTTGACTTGCCAGAGCAAATACAACGCAAAACGGTTGCTTTCAGTTTGTATATTGATGGAAAATGTGATCCCGAGGGTTCTATGATAATTCGCGATGAACTTGTGGAAAACACTATTAGTGAGTGGATTAAGCAATAAAGGATTCAACATTGAATCAACATGGAGACCGTCCCGAGATTTGTGTAAACCTTCAGCAGGTGTAAAATGGAGCTATGAACTGGAGGTTTTTGAATGCCCAGAAAGAATCCCGAGAGAGAAGCGCGTCGAGAGCGGCGCAAAGAA
>JBKEBP010000113.1:0-12049 GCA_047973235.1 Suipraeoptans sp.
TGTATTTCATAGGACAACATAACATCCTGTGTAATCTTCGATTCATCAGCTTCTCCGACTATAGATAATCCGATTAAATCTGAGTATATTTTTGAAAAATCCTCGTTGTCGTCAGATAATGTATAGTCGTTTCCATCAAATGATATTTCCAAACTTTCTATAGTATCAATCGGAACTGCAACTGCTATTTTTAATATCAGATCATAAGTATTTACGGTCATAATATTGTTTATGGTTTCTTTGTTAATGCGAAAAATCAAATCACTATTACCGTTGAGCATGACATAACTTAAGTCATCTTCCATCTGTATCAATTGATATCTGGTTTTGCTGTCAGCCTCTGCTCTATATGATGATTCACTCTCATCGTTCGCTTCTTGACAATAAGAAATCTCAATGAAGGTTTCACTTTGCGATAATTCTTCTTTAAGATCATTACTACTTTCTACCGGTTCAAGCTGCATCGTTTCAAGTAAATGAAAAAATAAAAGCATTTGCTCAGTATCTACTATGGCAAACTCTCCATAGGGTTCTCTAATTTTCCAATACTCATAACTTTCTTCATATTCTTCCGGTTCATATGAAATGTCAATTAATATCTCTTGACCTTCCGTTATGACCAGTTGTCTGATACCTTCAGCAATAAACAGTGGTGTGTCATTTATATTCAACTCGATATCTTCTTCGATACTCGTGTCTTCGACTCCTACGGTTTCTATGGCATTTGTTTGGTCCGTATAATTCTCATCTTTTGCACATCCTGTAATAATAACAAAAATTACTATCATACATACCATCTTAATATACCTATTCATATTCTCCTCCACTACACCGAAATAAGTGTATAAAATAATAGTAACTATTCTACACATCATAAATAGTTACTATTATTTTAGCATCACATTATTAAAATATTTATGCATAAAATCGCCTTTATTCTATAAAAAAATGTCTATCTTATCTTTTCGTTTCGCGATATTGCAAAGGTGTAAGACCTGTTTGCTTTTTGAATGTCAATGAAAAATAATTTGTGTCATTGTATCCTACGTCTTGCGCGATTTTCCCCACCTTCATATTTGTATCAACCAACAAGTTACTTGCCAACTCAATTCTCTTTCTAATAATATATTCATTGCATCCTTCTCTTGCAACTCGCTTGAATAACCTTGAAAAATAGTTAGGACTCAAACAAAATGCAGCTGCTATTCCTGATACCGTTATATCATCTGTAATATGCTCGTTTATATATCTTTTAACACTTGAAATAAGTTCATCGTCCTCATTTTCTTTTGATTTCAGCAGGTTTTCAATAAAAGCATGCGTAACCTCAAAAGTGCCTTTCCTATCAGTACTAAGAGTTGTACTAAGTAGTATGTTTAGCCTACCATCTGTATTTTCTCCTGACTCAACTATGTATCCGAAGTAAACCGTAGAAGCAAGCTCAAAGCAACATTTTCTAACATATTCATCCGTTATATTGTATGAATCTGAAGCAGTACAAAATGTATCAAAAATATGCAGCACTTGATCTATATTTCCAATATTATCATTAATCTTCGTTTTAAGTTCTAAATATACTTCTCGAAACATCTCTAGTTGCCCTTTATTTTTCTTTGCAACAACATATGTTTTGTACTTATCCTGCTCTTCCTTTCTTAAATAAACAGCATCATTATAGGATATATATAGCTTTTCAACTTCGGCTACAGAACTTCCCATTATCACTCTTAGCTTTACATTACATTCTTCTTGTATCAGCTTGACTACTGTAGTTATGTGATTCTCCAACACATCACTTTTTTCACCTTCTGAAAGCACTAAGAGAAGCTGCCCGTCAAAATCTGTAAAGGTAATTCCATTTTGATTTGCATCAAGAAGATCAAGTAATAAATTCTTTATTGTAAGAAGAGATAGTGACTCACTTTCGCCTTCTACTATTCCTTTTAAATAGACTGATGGCAACAAAATAACAACTCTCAATTTTTTGCCTATCAGATGCTCGAATGTTTCTTTGACTATTTCAGTTGACTCATCCACATCATTCTTATGAATCAGATTACGCATGCAGTTTTCGATTTTCTCCTGTTCCGCACTTCCTATAATTCTACGCATGTGCTTCTCTTTTTTTGTCTCACTACGCTTCTCGCTTATAGCATCAATCTGATTCTTCACAGAATTTATCAGCGTTTCCTCCTCAACCGGCTTTAATAGAAAATCCTGAACTTGCATCCTTAAACATTCTCTTGCATAATCAAACTCATCATAACCTGTTAATACTATGATTTTGACATCATTTTTGGATTTTCTAATTTCAGATATTAAATCCAGTCCGGTCATTTCTGCCATCTGAATATCTGTTATTATTATTTCAGGTGACTCCTTGTTTAAAATATCTAGCGCTTCTATACCGGAGCTAGCTTCAAACACATGATTTATCCCCAGATTTGACCAAGGCACAGCAGCACGCAGCCCTTTTCTTATAATTCTTTCGTCATCAACTATTAATACATTCAAATATCTTGTACTCCCTTCAAGTCATATTTTGCGGGAATTATAATTTGAACTGAAACTCCCCCACACTCATTTTTCATATATGTGAGTCCATACTCTATTCCATAGTATAAATGTAGTCTATGATTAACATTTCTTACTCCATATCCAAACTGACTGTCATATTTTTGAATTAGTGAGTTAATCTTTTTCATTTCTTCTGCACTCATCCCCACGCCATTATCCTCAACCATGATCTTTATACAATCATCTACTTCTGAAATGTTTATTTTAATTATACCCTCTTGACTATTCTTTAGCTTCAAACCATGATATATCGAATTTTCGACAAGTGGCTGCAGTGTAAGTTTTGGAATTAAATTCTTTTCCAAATTCGTGGGCAAATCAATCTCATAATTTAAAATATCTTCATATCTGATTTTTTGTATATATAAATAATTTCTTATATACTCTATTTCTTGCGACAGAGTAATTATGTCCTCTCCCCTACTTAAGCATATTCTATAGTATGATGCCAGCGCTTTTGTCATTTGTGCTGCATCATGACTCCCATCAGCAACCGCCTGCCATCTTATGCAATCTAAGGTATTATATAAAAAGTGAGGCTGTATCTGTGAATGCAATGCCTCCATCTTAATTCTGGACATCTGTTGCTGTTCCTCTTTGCTCTTATCTATTAGGTGAATCATATCCTCCATCATACTATTAAATCCTTTAGAAACTACTTCCATGTCCGGATCAATATCATTTGTTTCAAGCCGCGTGCTTAATTCACCATCAGAAACCTCACCCATGGCTTCAACCACCTTACCCCATGGTCTATAAGCTTGTGTAACTATATTTTTGGAATTTTGAATAACAACAGCAAGTACAAACATGAGGATTAGTAATAGCGAGATTACAACGAAAAGACTACCACTTAAAATTGACCAAAATCCTATTTCTACTACATAATAAAAATCCCAACTACTTAAGCTTCTGGAAAAAACAATACCTGATGTATTTATCTTCATGTCATAGTTCCCGGTAAGCAACTCCATTTCATCAAATGCACTGCCATTTTTCTCTTCGTCATAACTTACAACAGTTATTCCGTCTTTATGAACTAGTTGATTTTTTTTCATAATTCCTTCTTTATTATAATTATCAACTATTTGAAGAATATTAGGGTCATCCAGATTGATACATAAAACGCCAATTTCCTTGTCCATTTTTGATGTGGAATAGATTGGACAGTAAATACTAACGGCATATTGATTATTTATATCGAAGGTTCTTGTGATCTTGAGCTTCATATTTCCTCTGCCCATATCTATACTCTCTTCATATTCTTGATTAATTTTATTTGGAAAATTTGACACCCAGTTTGGTATAGAATCACCTTTTACCAAGTTTTCAGGCTTTCCTTCAATCGAAAGGTGGACAAAATTAATATTAGCCCACATATTGCATACGTTATCAAGTGCGCTATATATGTTTTCTACATATCTATAATCTATAGAATCATTTTTTGCATATTGTTGAATATTATTATTTAGCGTTAATGATATAACTGTTTCATACATATTATCAAAACTGGACGCAATAGTATTTGCATACACTTCTGCATCGGTAGCTGCTAATTCTGTTGAGTTCCTTGTAATTGAAACTGATGTCGTAATTGTAGCAACTATAATAATGACTAGCGTAGAAACCACCAATGTTTTAGAAATAAAGCTAATCATCTTCTTATCAAATGTTTTCTTTTCTTCTCTGATATGTCTCATCCCTATTATCTCCAAACCATTTACTTGTTTTACTATATCATGATAGTGATAATCTTTACAAAACAAAAATACAAAAGAGCCGGAAAGCTTATTCTCGCTTACCGACTCCATTATAAAGGCCCATTCATTGTTAGATAAGTTTACTAATATACTTATCTATTTCCTTTGGTTCAACTGTAGACTCAAACCTTTCTACTACATTACCATCTCTGTCAATAAGGAACTTAGTGAAGTTCCATTTAATGTCACTGTTGTTCTTATAATCTTTGTCATTCTTCTTTACAATGCCTTCAAGCATCTTTCCCTTTACTCCCGGTATACCTTCAAATCCCTTTTGCCCCTTAAGATATGTATAAAGAGGTATAGCATTTTCTCCGTTTACATCTATCTTCGAAAATTGCTCATACGAAGTATCATAACTTAGAGCACATGCTTCTTTTATCTCCATATCCGTTCCCGGTTCCTGATTACCAAATTGGTTACAAGGAAATCCCAAGACTTCAAACCCCTGCTCTTTATACTTCTTATACAAATCTTCCAATCCGTCGAACTGTGGCGCAAAACCACATCCTGTAGCTGTATTTACTATCAGCATTACTTTTCCTTTATACTCGTTTAATGAAAGTTCATCTCCACCAATTCTTTTTACGCTGTAATCATAAATGCTCATATCGTTTACCTCCTTTATCGATTGTGTGCAATTTAATTTTGTAAAATTATTATATCGTGTAACTTTTCGATTGTCAATATTAAACTACACTCTTTATAGAATGTTTAGATATTATTCAAAGCTTGATTATTAGCCTTCTCTACTGCATTTAAAATATTCTCGTAACCTGTGCAGCGGCAAAGATGTCCTGAAATCAATTTTCGTAGTTCATCTCTGGTATATGCTTTACCTTCTCCTACTATTTCTACTGCAGTTAGAATAAGTCCCGGTGTACAAAATCCACACTGAACTGCTGCCTCCTCAACAAATGCTTTTTGAATGTCACTTAGCTCACCGTTTGGTCCTTTTAGACCCTCTACAGTAATAACGCTGTGACCATCTGCCCATAGAGAAAGATATATGCAACTATCTATTGCTTTACCATCTAATAGAACTGTACAGGCTCCACACTCTCCAACCTCACACCCCTTTTTCACACTAGTCATGTTTAGACGATTTCGAAGTGTATCGAGAAGCGATTCTCTCTCATCAACCGCAACCTCGACGTCGCGGTCATTTACTTTTAACTTAATAATTTTGAGCATCAGATTTTACCTCCCGCATTAAGAATTGCTTGTTTTAGTGCACGGTTTGCCAGTTCTTGTACTAGTTGTATTCTAAATTCTTTAGATGCCCGCCAGCTGGAGCGCGGATTAACATCATCCAGCGCTCTTTTGCCAAATCCGTTTATCAGCTCTGCATCTATATCTTTTCCATTTGCCCATTCTTCAGCCGTATTACATCTGATAGGTGTTGGCGCTGCTACGCCATACGCGAGTCGCACTTCTTTGATTTTTTTCTTGTCTGTATCTAATTTTACTCCGCAAGCACATCCTAGTGTAGCAATTTCCATTGCTTTTCTCTTACCATACTTAATATAATGACCATAGAATTCCTCATAGTCTTCTCTATCAATTCTGATTTCAAGCAGTATTTCTGCATGGTCGCGAACTGTACGTCCCGGTCCCGTATAAAATTCTCCTATAGGCACTACTCTCGTACCAGCAGCACTTTTCAGCACTAATTTTGCATTCAGAACAAACAGACTGGATGCACTATCCGCACTGGTTGCACCATTACAGACATTTCCTCCAATAGTTCCAACCTTTCTAAGTTGTGGTCCGCCTGCCTGATCAACAGCATCTCCCAGTATAGGTATATGTCGTTGTATTATTTTATTATACGTAATTTCATAAAATGTTTCTGCTGCGCCAATGACAATATTCTTATCATCATCTAAATGTATACCTTTAATCTCCGGTAAGTCATGAATACTTATGAGTGAACTTCCGGCCAACTTCCCCTCACGGATTTTTATCAACACATCACTACCACCGGAAATAATAACTGCATCCGGGTTTTTATTTAAAGCTGAAATAGCATCATCAACTGATTCTGCTTTATAAAAGCTGTCAAAATCATACATAATACGCCCTCCTCTAGATAATTCCCTCAGTTTTAAAAGCCTCAATTAGTTTCTGTGGTCCGAGTGGTAATGAATTAATAGCTACTCCGGTTGCGTGGAGTAGTGCATTTCTAATTGCAGGTGCTACCGGTATTGCCGGCGGCTCACCTAATGCTTTGTTACCAAAAGGTCCCGTTTCATCAGAAAGCTCAATGAATTCTACATTTAAATCGGGTGTGTCCATTGATGTCGGTAACTTATAATCAAGCAAATTGTCATTGTAAGGTTTGCCTGTTTTCGAATCAAATAATAACTCTTCTCCAAGTGCATAACCCAGACCCATACTCATACCACCATGCACCTGTGCCTCAGCAAGTTTAGGATTAAGTAGTATTCCACTATCATGGATATTTACAATATTCAAGATTTCAATTTGACCCACATTTATATCGACTTCTATTTCAGCAAAGCAAGCTCCACTGGCAAATGTATTATCTTTACAATGGCTAGTGGCTTCCGCAGTAATATGCTCTGAACGGTCCAAACTATAAAATGCCGTTGTTGCAAGTACATCCATCGCAAGTACCAAATCACCTGATGATTTATCAACAATTTCATTATTTATCAGGTCGAGATTCGCAGCATCTATTGTGGTCATATAGGATGCATATTCCAGTATTCTACTCTTTAGCAGTGCACCCGTTTTCTTAATAGCTTTACCACCTACATATGATTGTCTCGAAGCATAGGCACCTGTATCAAAAGGTGTAATATCCGTATCCTGCGTGCTCATTATATGAACTCTATCTTCAGTAATACCTGTCGATTCTGCTGTCATCTGCGTAAATACCGTATCAGCACCCTGACCTATTTCCGTTGCTCCCATTTGTATCTGAATAGATCCGTCTTGATTAAGAACCATACGACAAGACGCCGTTTCAAGTGAAATAGGATGAACTCCGGTTTTGTAACAGAAGATAGCCATGCCTACGCCTCTTCTCTTATCACCTGTTTGATGCGCGTACTCTTTTCTCTTTTCATCCCACTTGATGACCTCTCTACCTTTTTCAATACAATCAATTAAACCATGCGTATTAAATTTAATCCCCGAATGCGGGTCTACATAATCGGATTTAACACAGTTTATTAGCCTATACTCAAGTGGATCCATTCCAATAGCCTTTGCAGCCATATCAGCCTGACATTCAGATGCAAAAGCGCCCTGAGGAATCCCATATCCACGCATTGCACCACCTGCCGGCAAATTGGTATATACTGTATAACTTTTTGATTCTATACCTTTTTCATCTTCATATATCTGTTTAAACTCATTCGCAGCATTAGCTACAATTGCATGAGCATGAGATGCATATGCTCCCTGATTAGAATATGCAGTAAATTTTCTGGCAACCAGCTTGCCGTCTTTTCTTATTAAGCCCTTAGTATGCATTTCTATAGCATGTCTGGTTCTCGTACAGGCCAGGGTTTCTTCGCGAGATATTTCCATTTTGACAGCTCGGCCACCTACCTGCATAGTTAGAAATGCGTTGAGTGGCTCATATAATACATCCTGCTTATTTCCAAATCCACCACCAATATATGGCTTAATTATACGTATTCTTCCCCATGGAATACCAAGTGCCTGCCCTACAACCCGCCTTACAATGTGAGGTATTTGCGTCGAGCTTACTATTACAATCCTGTCATTTTCCATATAGGCATAGGATATTGGCGTTTCTATATGACAATGCTGTACCATCTGAGTTTTGTAAACTTCTTCAATCTCTACCAAGTCATCCTCTGAGGCTTTTATTTCTTCATAACCTTTATCGCCAAGTATAAAGCCCGTCTGCTTAATGATATTATCCGGAAATTCATCATGTATAGCCCCTACTCCTTCTTTCATCGCTTCCATAGGGCTAAGAATAGGTGTAAATTCCTCATATGACACCTTCACAGCTCTTGCGGCGCGCTCTGCAGCCACCTCATCTTCAGCTATTACAGCTGCTATATCATCACCATATACTCTTACTCTTGTATTAAGAACCTTTCTATCAGCAATATCCTGATGTGCCTCTTCAACAGACCAAGGATGGCCGGCTGTCGGGAACATACAGCTTGGTGAATCAAAGCACGTGACGATTTTTACCACACCCGGAATTTTAAGCGCTTCCTCCATGTCAAAACTTTTAACTATTCCATTTGCAATTGTACTTCGTATTACCTTTCCCACCAATGAATTACTCGGTATCATATCGGCTGTATACTTAGCCTCTCCGGTAACTTTTAGTTCTGCATCAACTCTGGTTAAATTGCTTCCAACTCCCATAATAGTCTCCCTTCAACATATTTCGCAGTTATGTTTCTATCATCAGCTAGGTATATTAATCGCTCCAATCTTTCTAAAAGGCTAAACTCTCTTGGACTTTTAAATTCCTCATCATTAATTACTAATGCATCAAACTCATATTCGTTTTCAAAACTACCCACTTTGCCAAAATACTCGCCGCCGCCCTTTGTTGCCATATAGAAAGCTTCTCTAGTTAGAATAGGTTTTTTACTTTGGTCTATTAAACGCCAGTATAATTTAGAAACCTGAATAGCATCCGCTATACTCCTAAACATATTTATCGTACTGCCTGCTGCCACATCACTTCCAAGACCAACTTTTAATCCCATATCAAGAAATGTTCGAAGTGGCGCTATCCCTGATGCCAAATTCATATTGGACTGAGGACAATGTGCAATAAATACACCTTTATCCTTAATTACTTTCATCTCTTCATCGTTCAGATACACGCAGTGTGCCATAACGGCTTTTCCGTATTCATTGTAAACACCAAATGCATCATATGCATCACTATATGATTTGGCTTTCGGACAAAGTTCTTTTACCCAAGCTGTCTCACTCACATTCTCAGATAGATGAGACTGGATATTGAGATGATATTCTTCTTTAATATCACATATGCCTTTCATAAGCTCATCATCGCAACTAGGTATAAATCTCGGTGTTAATATAGGTTTCACATTTTCGTATTTGTCGACACTTTTTTCAATCCACTTTTTAGTATCACTAATTGCCTTTTTAGCGCTTTCTTCTCGCAGTGAATCCGGAGAATTACGGTTCATGTTAACCTTGCCTACCATCGTCTTAAGACCCGTCTTCTCCATTAAATCCATCAAGACGGATGTTGCATCTATGTGCATTGTTCCGAATATACACGCTCTTGTAGTTGCACTATTTCGCATGTCTTTTGCAAATATCTCATAGCCTGCTTTGGCATACTTTTCATCACTATACTTAGCTTCTTCAGGAAAAGTAACCTTATCGAGCCAATCCAGTAATTCCATATCCATTCCCATCGCTCTAAATCCATACTGTGGTGCATGAACATGCAGATCAACTAGACCAGGAATGATTAATTGGTTCTTGTAATCGAATATAGGAAGTTCATCATATTTTTTCGGAATCTCTGTAAACACACCCTTACTTTTTCCTTCTTTACACACTAAATATCCACCGCTAATTGTCTCTAATACATCGGGACTCTTACTATAGCAAATCTGCCCCTTTAAAATAAAGTTTCTCTTCTCCATCGCTTGCCTCCTTTTACGAGACCTCACTAGGTTCAAAAAAAACTACCATAGTATCGCCCTCGTTTCCACAAAACTATACTGTGAAAACTTATAGGCAACTGTTTACGGTAGTTGGTAGAAACGCCCGACCAATTTCGAGCATATATAAGTTTTATCTCTTTTAAATTTATCATGACTATTATCAATTAGTCAACAAGTATTACACTATTTTAGATATAATATTTTTTCCTCTAATATCTTCAAATATTTCGGTATTCCCTTAGCAATTATCTCTTCATTTGGTTCCCTATGAACATACCAGCAAATATCCTCACCACCACTATTCAAATAGTACTTATGTTCAAATGGAAATTCTGATATGTTTTTTAGTTTCACTTCAATACAATTGTCATCGCGCTCTTTCCAAATAGGCATAAAATCGTGTGCGCGATATCCAATACTTATTACTCCATCAGGTATTGCTGACTCAGTATGTATTGTAATGTTCCAGTCCGGAATGTAAAAAGAATGGTTATCTATCAAGTTGACTTCTACAATATTTTTGCAGCCTGTTAGACGAGCCGTAACTGCATTTCCCGGATTTCTGAAAATTGACAGTCTATCACCAATACACGACACCTGTCCGCGATCCAGAACAATCACGTCGTTACAAAAACTATATATCTCATCGCGATTATGAGATACCAGAATTACTGTTCCTTCGTAATCAGAGAGCATCTCCATTAGCTCCTGCTGTAATTTTTCCTTTAAAAAACCATCAAGTGCAGAAAACGGTTCATCGAGTAAAATCACCTCCGGTTCATAAGCCATAATTCGTGCTAATGCAACTCTTTGCTGTTGACCACCTGACAATTCCCCCGGTAGTCTATCCTCCATACCTACTAAACTAAACTTCTCTATCATTTCATTGGCTTTTTCTTCTCTTTCGAATTTGGGTCCTACAAGCCCTGCCATAATATTCTTCTTTACTGTCTGAGTTGGGAAAAGTGCATAATTTTGAAACATATAGCCTACTCTTCGTTGTTGTGGAGATATAAATACCTTGTTTGAGGTATCAGTTAATATACTGCCATTGATTTCAATATATCCATCCTCTATTTCCTGTATACCGGCAATTGCTTTAAGTGTCATGCTTTTCCCTGAGCCTGATACACCAAGTATCCCTATTCGCTTTCTATCACTTTCAAATGCGATATCCAGATTAAAATCTCCAAAGTCTTTCTTTATTTTTATGCTTATTGACACAAGTGTTCCTCCCTACCAGCGCTTTACTGTCTTCATCTTTTTTCCTGTAATTATATTCATTATAAAAATGCTGATAAATGCAATGATTATAACAATAATTACCCATACACCCGCTGTCATATAGTCTCCATCCTGAATAACCATAGATATCTTCTGGGAAATGGTTCCTGTCTTACCGGGTATATTTCCGGCTAACATCGATGTAGCACCATATTCTCCAAGCGCTCTGGCAAAAGTGAGTATCGTACCCGCTGCAATACCGGGACCTGCAGTTGGTACTACCACAGTCCAGAATATCTTAAACTCTGACATCCCTAGTGTTCTGCCGGCATATATCAGGTTAATGTCTATTTGTTCAAAAGCCGCTCTGGCATTTCTATACATAAGTGGAAATGCTATTACCGTTGCAGCAATTACGCAGCCTAGCCATGTTTGTACGACCTTGATATCAAAATTCATATATAAGAATTCTCCAAACGGTCGTCTCCTGCTAAATAATAGTAATAAGAAAAAACCTGCTACTGTCGGTGGAAGTACCAATGGAAGAGTAAGAATACCATCTAAGACTGCTTTCGCTCTTGGTTTGCATTTCACAACTCTGCGAGCTGCATATATCCCTAAGAAAAATGAAATAATCGTAGCAACTACTCCTGTTTTTAATGATATATAAAGTGGACTCCAATCCAGATTTCCAAGTATTTCTTTAATCTCTCCCATTTCTTATCTCCCTGTTAATACAATTATACATTTGTGTCAAAATAATAAGAATCAAATATCTCTTTTGCTTCATCCGATAATAGAAACTAATAAAAT
>JBKEBP010000129.1:0-7373 GCA_047973235.1 Suipraeoptans sp.
ACCTACAGCATTAACTTTGATTGTAGCGGTACCGGCAAAATCATCTTTATTGCTTACTGAAACAGTTGGTGTTGTCCCGAGTCCATAATACTTTGCAATTGCAGTTGCATCCGCAACGCCAAATTTCTTTAACCATTCTTCGCTTGCCAACTTCGCTGCATCTGCAGCATTCGATATAAATGCATGCTCAATTAAAATTGCAGGTATTCCTCTTTGCTTACTCTCTCTAATTACTGCATATGAATCCCATCCGTCATCTCGCGTGGCAACTTTTATTCCTCTATTATACATTCCTAGAGCAACCAACTCATTAAGTACGTTCTGGGCTACATCTTTTCCTACTTGACTAACGCTTGAGTTATAGTTTGTATTTGGATAATATACTTCCGTACCATTAGCAGATGTTCCTGAATGGCTATTGTTATGTATACTGACAAATAAGTCTGCTCCATAATTAGCCGCAATCGTAACTCTATCACTTAAACCAACATAGACATCTGTAGTTCTCGTCATGTATACATCAACACCGGCATACTTTTCAAGTTCCGCTTTACAATACTGTGCTATCTTTAGAGTGGTAACCTTTTCTACTACTCCGTTCGCGCTTGCACCGGGATCTGAACCTCCATGTCCCGGATCCAGTACCACAACAATATTTCCTGCCTGCGTAGTAATATCACTGCTCATTGTAGAAATAGAGCTTCTATTACTTACACTTGGTGTCGTATCTTCTGAAGACTCTATAGTACTAATAATATCTTCTACATATGAAGATGCGACAGATTCTACTACGTCTTCACTAAATTCTTCCGTATCTTCAACAGCAACTTCCGAAACTGTATAGGTTGCTTCAATTCCTATATCTTCAAGGTTGATGCTTTTTTCATATCCATCTAATTTGTAGCTAAACACACCTAAAGCATATAGTCCTATTTCTTCTTCAGTGTATACTTTGGAAAACTTATACACTCCATTTTCCACTTCATTTACCGGTATATCATGCTGCGTTCCATCTGATTTAATTATTGTAAGAACTGCTTCAGTAACACTTTCGTCTCCTTCACCTAATGAAATCGCTATGCTTTGCTCGTCGTCATTAAATAAAGTTGTATATTCTATCGCGGCATAATTAATCAAAAGATTTTCCGGTTCTTCACTTTCAGATAATTGCGTTTGTTCATCTGTTTGTTTTTTATCTGTTAACTGTTCATTTTCAGTTTGCTGTTCATTTTCAATTTGCTGGTCGTTTTCATTTTGCTGCTCATTTTCAGTTTGCTGACTATTATCAACTTGTTGCTCACCCTCAACTTGTTGCGCTTCCCCTGCCCCCGTTGCATAAACATTGTTGGAAATCACCATTGGAGCTAAAAGTGTTGCTATCGCTAAAAAAGCAATAACTCTTTTTAGTTTCAATTTCATTCTCATTAAATACTCTCCCTCTTTTGCTTTCTTTTACTAATTCTATAAATTATAAATTACATCGCATAATTTTCTCATTATTACCATGTATTGTCAACCTGTCAACATACAACATCTCTTAAGAATTCATAAACTCCGTGTGATGAAAATGTGTATTGGCACCATTGTTAGTAGCTGTATTTTAGACCACTTAGTGTGAGTGGTCTTTTTTAGTACCGCTATTTGCATGTTGATATTTTCATTTATTTACCCGGATTGTTTTCAAATATCGTTCTAATGCATCCTGCCATGTTGGCATTGGAGTAAATCCATTTTCTTTAAGTTTACTTTGATCCATTCTACTATTATGAGGTCGTTTTGCTTTAGATGGAAACTCATCACTAGTAACCGGTATTACCTTAACATCTCTCCCTGATTGTTTGAAAATCTCACATGCAAAGTCATACCAAGAACATAATCCCACATTCGTTGCATGATACCTTCCATATTTGTCAGTTTCTATCATATCGACTAGTAGTCTTGATAAGTCATACGTATATGTCGGTGATCCTATTTGGTCATTAACGACTTTAATTTCAGAATTGTTTTCGGAAAGTTTCAGCATCGTTTTAATAAAGTTGTTACCATTTACTCCAAACACCCATGCAATTCTAACAATGAAATATTTGTCCAGATTTTCTTCGACAGCTAACTCACCTTCGTATTTCGTCTGTCCATATGCATTTAATGGTTTCCGATTTGTATCATCGGGTTGCCAAGGTTTTTCTCCTTCTCCATCAAACACATAGTCAGTACTTATATACATCATCTTTATATTTAATTCTTTGCAGCACTTAGAAATATAGCCTGTTCCTGCTGCATTTATTTTTCTAACTATTTCTATTTCATCTTCGGCTTTATCAACCGCAGTATAAGCAGCACAGTGAATAACAGCATCTACCCCTGATGATAGAATTACTTCTCTTACTTTATCCTCGTTTGTTATATCCATTTCTTCAACATCAACTCCGACAAAACTATGACCACGTTTTGTAAGTTCATTAATAACATCATATCCGAGTTGTCCCTTAGAACCGGTTACAAGAATTTTCATATCCAATTACCTCTCACTTTTGTTTTTAAGTTTTTCTCTTATTAACGGTAAATCTTCCTGATAGGTTATTCCATACCATTTCTCATTTGTATTCAAAACTTTGACTTTGAGTATATTATCCTTTAGCAATTCATCAACAACTATTGGAACCAGGAACTCTTTAGTTTCCGGTTCATCTTTAAGTTCGGATAAGAATTTATCAAACTTTACCTCTAGCATATTAAGAAATTCTTTGTTAAAAGCCCACATATTCATAGATACCAACGTGTTTTCATCATACGTTATTAGATTATCTTCCGGTCCTGATACGATATTGCCATTTTCGCATCGAACATTTTTTGTTTCTAAAAGGTTCTCCATATATCCGTCTAAACCTACATTACATATGCCTCTGGTAACCCCTCCGCTTTCACTCAAAGTATTCTTCAGAAAATACCCTAGCAGAGCACATTCACCTATAAGGCTTTCCGGTGTATTCTCTAGATATTCGTACATTTTTATAAATGCATCCGGTCCATAGTAATCATCTGCATTAATAATGCAAAACGGCTCATTAACAACCCCTTTGCACTGTAATACTGCATGACCGGTTCCCCATGGTTTTTTTCTTCCATCTATATAATGATTGAATTTAACCGGCACCTTATTTTTTTCCTGATATATATACTGAACTTTAATCTTTGCTTCGATCCTATTACCAATAACCTCTTTAAAAACATCAGATATTTCTTCTCTAATGATAAACGCAATAGTAGTGAATCCGGCTCTAATCGCATCATTTATCGAATAATCAATAATTAGTTCACCATTTGGTCCTACTGATTCTAATTGTTTAATTCCACCTTTGTATCTCGAGCCTATACCGGCTGCCATAATAACTAGAGTGCAATTCTTGCTCATTTTTAAATCTCCTATTCGCCTAGTCCACTTTCTACAGCACTCACCATAGTCTCAAGTGCCTCTTCTTCGTCTTCGCCTTCACATATTATCTCTATTTCATCGCCTCTTTTAATACATGCACCCAGCACACTTAGAACACTTTTTGCATTAGCGACAGAGTTCCCATATGTAAAAGAAACCTTGCATTTAAATCTTCCCGCTGTATTGCAAAAAATACCCGCAGGTCTCAAGTGCAACCCTGTAGGGTTACATATACTAACCTTTTTACTAACCATATTATCCTCCATCACTCTTCTGCTTTAATATCACTTTTATCTCTAAGGAATTTACCAATTTCACGCCACTTGGAAGCTCAACTGATACCGGTACGGTATAAGTTCCGGGTTCGGTATAGTCTTTTAAATCTATGCTGACCTTATTTGCCAAAGACAAGACATCTAGAACACTTTCTTCACCTTGGAGCTGTATTTCAATATCTACCGCTGTGTCAAATGATGTTTCCAGCTTGTCATCTAAATTCTTTACTACAATACTATTCGTTGCTACTTCAAATGTATTTACTCCCGGAGTATCAATGTTTAGAGTAACCACAATTGTTCCAGCATTTTGATCAAAAAGTTCAATTGAATCCGGTAGGTACTCAGCAATATTAATTGTTTTATCTGTTTTTTTATCAAGATTTCTCGCCTCTAGGGCAGTCGCAGGAATATCTATATCTGAAATACCACTCAGGTCTTCTTTCTTACCTTTTATTTCTATTTCCTTAGGTTCATAACTTATGCCGGAATATACATAACCATCTGCCGCACTAATTAGACTATCATCAAAATTAAGCGAAACCTTTTTCACTTTGAGAAGTTTAACATTAACAGATAGACCCTCTTCTCCAATATTAAATCTAAGCATAGTCTGACTGACAGTATTATCATTTTTGTCATATATTACTAAATCAGATTCTAATGTTGAATCCTCAGATAAACCGGCAACATTAACCTCTGCTGTAACACGTGAGATATTATCTATTATGCTTTTAGGACCATATATGACTACACTTTCCGGATTGGATTTCATTTCCGATAATACGTTTCCATCGCGAACGGTGCCTTTATCAACAGGCGTAATCGGAAAGCTTGCTTTTGCTTCATCATCTATTTGTACTTCTAAATTAACCGGATTGGACGTAGCTGTGCTGTATCTGTTTTCGTAGCCCGGTATAGAAATTTTAATCGGAATCAAAGTGCCCATAGTTATATCTTTTAAATCTGCTGTAGCCACTATCTTCTCAGCATCCAGTTGTCTTATCACTGAGCGTTTTGCCGTGACAGTTACCGTAACAGTATCCGTATCAGGAACCTGCATAGTCTTCTCAGTTTGTGTTAGAATATCTTCATTGACAATCTGTACCTGCACATTGCTAAACGACTGTGACACCTCGGGATCATTAATATTAACAACAAAAGCCCACAGTAGAATTGCACTAACAAACGCCAATATCTTGAGGCCAAAATTACTCAGAAGTTTTTCTTTCATTTCTCAGCCTCCCTTTTATTTTATTAATTATTATTCTAAATCTACTTTCGCCACTTGTCTTTTCTTGTATAATCGTCAGTTTATCCGTAAGTTGTGATGCATCAACATTTCTTTGCAGCATTCCTCCTTGAGCAAACGATACGTTACCTGTCTCCTCAGAAACAATAACAACAATTGCATCACTCACTTCACTCAGTCCAAGTGCTGCACGATGTCTGGTTCCAAGATCTTTACTTATACCCATATTATCGGATAATGGTAAATAACACGTTGCAGCAACTATACGGTCGCCACGCATAATAACCGCTCCATCATGAAGAGGTGTATTGTGTTCAAATATATTGAGTATAAGCTGCTTTGAAACTAATGCATCTATGGGAATTCCGGTACTTTCATACTCAGTAAGTTTTATTGCCTGTTCAACTACTATTAAAGCACCTGTTTTATATTTTCCCATTTCAAACGCTGCTGAAACAAGCTCTTCCTTTGTGTCTTCTGAGAACCTCACTTTACTTTGATTTGTATCAAAAGGAACCACTGAAGATATAAACTGTTTTTCACCTAATTTTTCCAAAGCTCGTCTAAGCTCCGGTTGAAACACAACGATAACAGCAGTTGCTAACACTGTTACCGAGTTACTCACTAAGTACAATATCGTATGCATTTGGAGTATAAATGCAATAAGTACAAACACCGCTAAAACTAATATTCCTTTAAGCAGCATCCATGCCTTCGTATTATTTATCCATTTTAAAATTATATATATTAGTACTGTTAGTACAATTATCTCTATAACATCAATGGCGTGAATACTGGGAAGATATACGTTTGATCCAAATATATTTGTTATCCATTTGTTTATTATATCGACCATTTTCACCCCCGCTTTCTTATATTAATATATTATTTTTTTATATTTAACTCTTTTTGTATACTTCTTGTAAACAACATTTCATCAATTTCTTCTTCTTGAGACTTTGGAATGACTCTAGTTTTATCATCTACATCCTCATCTGCATTATTATCGTTACTTTCGTCTTTTAGCTTATCCGCATCTAATATTTCAGTCTCCCGTTGCTCATTTATTTTCTTCACCGTCTTCTTAGTTCTTGAAACCGCTGTTTTGGGGACCGCCTTTACAAAATAGACATAATCATCATCTTCAAACTCTAAACTTTCACGTCTCGAGTAATCTACTGTAAAGAAAAATACTTCCAGTATCAAACCTATCCCAATTGCTAATATGTTTCCCAAAACAAGTGAAACATAAGAAACGTTTAGATCCAATACTATATCTCCTATGGCAATAATAATTATATTAGTTACCGCTCCGGTAAATAGTGCTACTTTCCATGCATAATTAATTGCCATATGTCTGATGGTGTATACTAGTAAAACACAAATTGCAAAACCTATTAAATATAGGAGCATTTCCTTATCCTGAAACACTTGCTTAATATAGGTAGTTACCGTTTCCATCATTCCAATATCACTTCCGCTACTTATTGATGTAGATATTTTTTTTACATATTCCATCATATAGTATACAATTGTACCAAATGCGATAGGAATAGCCGCAATAGGCGTTGCTATAAGACCAAAAATTATGGGAATAATATATGGAACTTTAAGAAAAAACGCTAACGGTGTTAATATAATAATTAGTGATCCATTAGGTGCCATTCTAAAATAAAAAATATACATAACCAAAAATATAACTGCTGTAACAAGTAAAATTCCCAAGGAAAGTGAATAGAAATGCAACAGCATCAGTAATGTAGAAAATATAACTATGATTCCTCTAGGCAAGAAAGCACATATTATCGCAAGTCCAATACTCACAATTGGTGATGCCGCTATTTTCATAAATCCAATGTTGCTATTTATAACCAGGAAAGTTATAAGAGCCACGAAAAAATTTATTCCTTTATCAATAATTCCTGCCTTTTTAGCATATATTTCCTGCACATGTTCTCTAAGAATTAATAGATTTTCCATTATTTCGTTTCTCCCTTTCATACATACGTAGCAATCTGATAAGACTCTTGTTAAATCCTCGCACTCTAGTTCTGGCTTGCTTATGACGCTTCGTATAATATTGATTTGCAAATATAATATAACCGACAAGTATTACAAAATAAACGCCTATTGCAACTATTATAACCAGAACAACTATATTAAATGATATGTCAGATGATATTTCCTGAACAAGACATATTACTATCATCGCCCATATTAGAATGTACCCCAGCGTTACCCAAAGTGCAGTTGCTATAGTATGAAAACTCACATAATCCTATTTATAATATTCACTAATACTCATATCATCTTTTCCTTGACCCTCTTCATAGAGTGTCAGTATAGACAAGATTCTTATTTTTCTTTTGTCGAGCATACTTCACCTCTAAAATATGTAATAGTGCTTCTATTT
>JBKEBP010000192.1:0-21694 GCA_047973235.1 Suipraeoptans sp.
ACATGCCGGCGACTAGAGCAAAACTGGATTGGATGGAGTTTGTAAACGAATTCGTAATTGAATTCGCGACAAAATTGATAAATATTGTTAAGCAGTATGGGAAAAAGGCCTATGTATTTTATGACGATAGCTGGATAGGTCTTGAGCCTTACAAAGACAACTTTAAAAAGTTTGAATTTGATGGTCTTATCAAGTGCGTTTTCTCAGGATATGAGGCAAGATTATGTGCAGGTGTGGAAGTTCCGACGCATGAACTGCGCCTTCATCCCTATCTCTTTCCGGTAGGTCTGGGTGGAGCGCCTACCTTTATGGAGGGAGGAGACCCTACATCAGATACAAAAAAATACTGGATTGGTGTCAGGAGAGCACTTTTACGAGCGCCTATACAACGAATAGGACTTGGTGGATATTTGCATTTAACAGAAGATTTCCCGGAGTTTCAGGACTATATTGAAGAAATATCAGACGAGTTTCGCAAGATAGAAATGTATCATAAGAGTGGAAAGCCGTATGTGTTGAAGCCTAGAGTTGCAGTGCTACACCGCTGGGGTAAACTTAGGACATGGACATTATCGGGGCATTTTCATGAAACTTATATGCATGATTTGATACATGTTTTGGAAGCGTTATCGGGGTTACCATTTGATGTTGATTTTATAGATTTTGATGATGTAAGAGATGGTAAATTATGTGAGTATAATGTAGTTATTAATGCCGGAGCAGCAGGAACTGCGTGGAGTGGCGGTGATGCATGGCAAGATGAAAAGGTGATAACTAATTTAACGAAGTGGATTGCAAATGAAGGAACATTTATTGGAATAAATGAGCCCTCGGCTACACCAGGTTACAGCAGGTATTTTAGGATGGGTGAGATTCTTGGAGTAGATAAAAACACTATGTCCGAGGTTTGCCATGGTAAGTGGTCATTTGAAATAGAAAAGATAGAAGGATTGTTACCGGACGGTTATAGCATACCAAAGAAGGCTTCGGTATCAATGACAGATGGAAAAGCAATAGTTCTTGATGCAGATAGTTCGGAGATAAAGTTAGCGATTAACAAATTTGGAAGTGGTTGTGGAGTTTATCTAAGTGGATTCGAGTTTTCGAAATCAAATACAGCAATGCTACTTAACTTAATCTTGTACGGAACAAAATCAACGCAAAGAAATTATTTAACGGATAATGTAAATACAGAATGTGCGTATTTTCCAGATGCAAAGAAACTTGTAGTTATAAATAATAGCGACAAAGAACAAGTAACCAATATAGAAACAGAGTTTGGAACAAAAAAAGTTAGTATTGAAGCATATGAACAGATGTCAGTAGAACTTCGGAGGTAAAAAATGATACCAAAAGATTTTGTATGGGGAACATCAACAGCTTCATATCAAATAGAAGGGGCACCAAGGGAAGACGGTAAGGGGGAGAATATCTGGGATCGCTTCTCACACGTACCAGGAAACATATGTGATAATCAAACAGGAGATGATGCATGTGATAGCTATCATAATGTAAAAGAAGATGCCATTTTATCTGAAGAATTAGGAGTAAACGCGTATAGATTTTCGATTTCATGGTCACGAGTCTTGCCGAATGGAGTAGGTGAGATTAATGAAAAGGGAATGGAGTATTATAATAATCTGATTGATGAGCTGTTATCTAGGGGAATAGAACCTTATGTTACAATCTATCACTGGGACCTTCCACAGAAGATTCAAGACAAGGGTGGATGGTCTAATATTGAAACAGCAGATGCCTACCTTAATTATGCGAAGATACTTTTCATAAGATTTGGGAGCAAAGTTAAATATTGGACGACATTAAATGAACCGTGGGTGGTGTCATTTCCAGGCCACTATGAAGGTGTGATGGCGCCGGGATTGCGTGATTTTTCGACAGCTTTACAAGTGGCACATACACAGTTAGTGGGTCATGGTAAGGTTGTAAGGTTATTTCGAGATATGAAGATTAAAGGTGAAATAGGAGTGACACTCAACCTCTCACCAAAAGAATCATGTACGCAGCAAAGCAAAGATATTGAAGCAGCACACCGATGTGACGGATATATGAATAGGTGGTTTTTAGACCCACTTTACTATGGTAAATACCCTGAAGATATGGTGGAATGGTATGAGACTCATCATGTAAAGATGCCTGAAACAAGTGAAGAAGAAATGCGACTTATAGCTGAACCTTTCGATTTTTTAGGAATTAATTATTACAATATAGACTATACAAGGTATGATTCGGGCAAATGGCCAATTGAGTTAACGACTGGTCATGCCAATGGATATCCTATTACCAATTATAAAATGGCGATAACCCCCGAAGGTATTTACAAACTTTTAGTAAGACTTGAAGCTGAATATAAGCCTAAATCAATTTATATTACGGAGAATGGGGCAAGTTTTCGTGATGAAAAGAGCAGTGATGGAAAGATTCATGATTCCAATAGAATAAAATATATTAAGGATCATATAGAATACTGCAATGCAGCAATTGAAAAAGGCATTCCATTAAAAGGCTACTTTGTTTGGTCAATGTTTGATAATTTTGAATGGAACACGGGATATTCTAACTGGTTCGGGTTAGTCCAAATTGACAGGAAAACAATGGAGAGAACGAAGAAGGATAGTTTTTATTGGTATCGAGATATGATAAAAAGAAGTAGACTAAATGCAAGTATCATCCTATGAAGATTGGAACTTCAGTACGGATATTCTGAATAATATTTTATAAGAAAGACTAAAAAGAGTTGTCAGAAATTGGCAACTCTTTTTGATAAACAAGGCAGTTATACTAAAGGAAATACTGGTTTCAAAGCATTATAATAATTTTCAAACTTAATTTTCAACTTTTCATATGACTCTTTAGTGTCAGGATTAGGACTTTGCCTGTTTCTTATAGTTATAAAATCTTCTATGGCAGTATAGTCTTTGTAGTACCCGATTCCGACGCCGGCATTAACAGCAGCGCCCATAGAAGCGGCCTCTTCTAAAAGATTGGGAACGAGAATATTAGCTAGAAGAATATCTGCTAAAATTTTCTGCCATGTTTGACTCTTCGCACCACCACCTAGTACTGTGATTTCGGATATATCTAGATTATTATTTCTCAATATATCTAGGATGAGAGAAAGGTTTAGTGTTACTCCTTCCAAGACACTTCTTATAATATCACTTCGTGTGTTTTCTGGTGTAATTCCTAGAAAGCATCCTTTGGCATCCGCGTCCCATCTAGGTGCGCGTTCACCAAGCATATAGGGCAAAAAGACAATTCCATTTGCTCCGGCACAGCTAGTATCAGCCTCGCTATTCATGATTTCATAGGTAGTACCTTTGCATATCTCGTTTCTAAGCCAGTTATAAGCACCTCCAGCATATTGCATTGTTCCATTAGGTGCATATAGTCCAGGTATCATATGAGCCCATGTAACAGTTTGCATCTTTTTATCAAGGAGTGGTTTTTTGGAGGTGGTAGTTATCCATGCAGATGTACCAATACAGCAATATGTTTTGCCGGGAAGGATAGAGCCTGCCCCTACGTTACTTGCAACACCATCCCCGGATCCGATTATAACAGGAGTACCTTCTGCTAATCCACATTGCATAGCAGCCGCTTCACTAACACTACCTGCTTTGAAGGATGATGGTTTTGGCTCGGGTAATTTGTCAAGAGAAATGCCGGTAAAGCTTATAAGTTTCTGTGACCAATCGAGCTTTTCTAAGTCGAAAAAACCACAGCTATTAGCATCGGAATAATCTGTATAAAAGTTACCTGTAAGTTTATAAACTATATAGTCTTTGGCATTTAATGTTTTGTAGGTGCGATCATATATCTCCGGTTCATTTTCTTTAATCCACATTAGTTTGTGAAGGCCATAGGAGGCAGTGTTTCGATGTCCCACTATTTTATAGTAATCCCACTGACTTATCTTAGCCTCTATTTGTTTGACTTGATTAATAGCTCGACTATCTGCCCAAATCATAGATGGGCGAAGTGGCACGCCGTTTTTATCAACGCAAAGGCATCCCATCATCTGACCACTGAAACTAACAGATATAATATCACTAGCATCAATTTTTGTTTCACTTATCAATGACTTAGTGCTTTCGCATACTGCTTTCCACCAATCATTTGCGTCTTGTTCCACCCATGTTGTATTAAAATAGCGAGTATTATAAGAGTGAACTGAGCTTCCGATTAGTTTTCCGGTTGTGGAAAATAAAGTGGCTTTATTCCCCGAAGTTCCCAAATCGTGAGCTAATAAGTATTTACTCATTTTGTACCTCGTATTCTTCTATTATTTTTAGCATACTACTAGTTCCAATTCTTTGTGCTCCCGCATTTATCATTTTGGCACAAGTTTCCCACGAACGTATTCCACCGGCTGCTTTTACTTTAATATCATCGCCTACAATAGACTTCATTAACGCCACATCTTCAGGAGTTGCACCTGAAGTGCCAAAACAGGTACTTGTTTTTACAAAGTCAGTTTTTAATTCTCTTGAGATTTCAGATACCGTGACAATTTCTTTTTTTGTTAGGTAACAGTTTTCATATATAACCTTACTTGTAACATTATTGTCTCGGCATATCGATACTATTTGTGACATTTCCAACCGGATATAATCGAGGTTATCATTTTTTAATTCACCTATGTTGATTACGTAATCAATCTCATCAGCACCATTTTTAATAGCATTTTCAGTCTCAAATACTTTTACATCAAGAGTAGTCTGACCTAATGGAAAGGATATAGCAGCACCTACATTAACGTCGTTGCCATGAAGTTTTTCCTTACAATATGCAACGTATGCAGAGTTTATTGCTACCATAGCGCAGTTGATATCCGAAGCTTCTTTACATAGCTTATCCATATCAGAATTACTTGCAAAAGCATGTAGGTTGCTGTGGTCGAAAAGTTTACATAGTTGTCCATGTGTTATTTGTTCTGAGGTTATCATAAAAGCTCCTTTTTAAATTAAAATTTTACTATACCTTTTTTAGAAATTGCATTTTTTTCCAGTTGCTCAAACGCAGATAATATTTCATCAAATTCGAAATAATCCGAAATATAGTCTTTCAAAGTTATTTTATCCATATCAAGCCATTCCATTATCTGATTTGTAACCCGTCCCTCTTCAATTTTAGATGGGAATTGCTGAAAGCACAGACTCCAATTATAAGGAGCAGGTTCCCAGTTCAAGTCATAATTGAAAACAGGAGAGATACCATAACAGCAAATTTTACCACCATCTGTTATAAGTTTCATTGCAATATTAATTATTGATGATATACCTACTGCATCAAGTACAATGTCGGCGCCACCATCATATAAGTCAAAGACTGTAGATATGACATCTACTTTAGTACTATTAAAAGCATGTTTAGCTCCGTTATTTATTGCAGTTTCGGCTTTTTCATCCGCTATGTCAAATACGATTATATTAGTAATACCTAAAAGAGTTAAAAACTTTGTAAATGTCTGCCCTACAGGTCCACAACCAAAAATCACAACATTATGAGATGGCTTGATATCAAATTGATAGATAGCGCTCAAAACTTCCCTGAGAGTTATTATCATCGAAGAATCTACAGGGTCTATATGGTTTGGTACGATAGTTTGCGCATATGCACAATCCGGTATTTCATCAAGGTTAGAATAAGCGCTTTTGTCAGTGACAACACCATACTCGCTAAAGGCACCCCATCCGGAAATTATACCTGGATAATTTATTCTGTCTGCATCCACAAAAGGTAGCAGGACTATATCACCCTTTTTATATCCAACCACATCATCACCAACTGCAACAACTTCGCCGACACCTTCGTGTCCCAACATCACAGGATATATATCAGGAGTGAAACCCTTGAAATTTTGATGTATTAATTTGCTATCAGTTCCATTGCAAATACCACAACTGACCATCTTTACTAGTGCCTGTTTAGGCCCAAAGGAAGGAACGGGGACTTCTTTAACATGCAGTTTGCCTGAAGTATCAATAACTAAAGTTTTCATTGTGCCATTCATAGTAGTAATCCTCCTTTAGAAAATGTCCAGTTCTGCCATTGTTGCAGGCATTTCATGTTTCGTATTAACTTTACCTTCATCAGTAACTAAATCGAAGCATGTAGCAACTAGCTTACCTTGCCATATAATTGGTTCACCCGGTTGGTCTAATCCACCGTCAAGACCGTCACAATCGGGGCTATTTGCAATTCGCTTAACTGTTCCGTCAGTGAAAACTTTTACTATAGCATTAGCAGAAAAATCAGCAATATATATATTACCCTCATCGTCACAAATCATACCGTCGGTTGAAACCAATTCTTTGTTATTTTGTGCGAAGACGGTATTTGAAGCACAATTTCCAAATTTATCAAAAGTAATTTTATGTACAGCACCATCACCAAAGTTACCAACGTAAAGATTTCCATCCGGACTAAAAACAATACCATCAGCACCATACTGGCAGTCTTCATTATGTGTTATAAATGCAGTGAAGATGTGTGGATCATCAAGAGTGTTTGTTATGTGGATATTTTCTTCATTAAGTCCAAATCTATAAACACAGCTTACAAGGTGATCCGTACCATCCCATGCCTTTGCATTTGTCAGGCAACTTTGTGTCACATACATATAATCCCCACGAATTCTAAGACCATTTGGATGTTCCATGCCGTATGCCACAGTTTTACATGACTCAATACCATTGCTATCAGTTTCTATTTTAAGTATACGGCCCTTAAAAGACAGCTCTTCTTTACCAGACCAGCCTTGATTGTCACAAAGATATATATTGTAGTCATTGTCAAATTCAATGCCCATATTTCTTGCAATTCCTGTTTCAGGATGAACAGGTACATCAAACCACTTGGTAATATTTTTATTTTTGTCAATTCTCACTACGCATCCAGCGAGATTATCATCAGCGTAATTAGGACAAGATACAATCAAATCACCATTCTTATCAATGGCCATTCCATCAGGAGTAGCGATGTAGTCGGGTAAAATTGCAAATAGTTTACTTTCATACATATTAAGTACCTCTTTTCATAGTTTTATTTGTTTTGTTTCAATAATGCTGAGTCGCGAACTATAATTTTTTGTTGAATAATCTTTTGAATGGGCTGTTGTTTCCCCAAAATAAGA
Source organism: Suipraeoptans sp. (assembly GCA_047973235.1). Taxonomy (GTDB): domain Bacteria; phylum Bacillota; class Clostridia; order Lachnospirales; family Lachnospiraceae; genus Aequitasia. The sequence continues at coordinate 7,157 of JBKEBP010000192.1, forward strand.
GAAATCATGGTTTGATAACATTTGATGCCAAGTTGTTCTACGTCTTGCTCAACAGTCGTAAGTGGAGGATGACTGTATTTTGCATTTAGCATATTATCAAAACCTATTATTGAGAAATCGTTAGGTATATCAAAACCTAATTTCGATGCACCGGATAATATGCCCTGTGAAATCATGTCATTTGAAGTGAGTACTACAGTTTTTTTATCTGAACTCGTAGAAAACAATTCTTTATTATTAAGAAATAAGTTGTATCCACCTTCATATTTTGCTTCGCGAAGTTCTTTTCTAAGAAGTACAGTTGCATTTTTGCTTTCGATACCACACTGAGATATACCATCTTGGAATCCATGGAGCCGGTCCTTTAGATTGGTTTGAATATCAATGTTTTCACCAATATAGATGAAGTTGTTATAACCGTTTTTATGTAAAGAGCAGGTGAGGTTATACATGGTATCGCGATTGTTAAATTCTATTGAATGAACGTTGTCATATGTTCTATCACCAAGAATGAGAGGAAGTCCCTTACTTTTAATATCAGAAATAATTGAGTCATCGTTTGTACCACCAATGAAGATTAGCCCATCAACTTGTCGTTCTAATAAAGCCTTAACTTCATCTGCCATACCCTCTTTATCATAAGCAGCATCACAGACCAATAACACATAGCGATCTTTTCGTGCTTCTTTTAACATGCTAGATATGCAGCGAGCATAAAACTCACTGGAAATATCTTGTAAAATTATACCTATTAGCTTGGTGTTCTTTTGACGCATTGCTCTTGCAAGGGCATTAGGAGAATAGTTTAATTCTTCAATAGAAGCAAGAACCTTCTTTGTTGTTTTTTCAGATATGGGTGCCGTTCCATTAATAACGTGCGAAACTGTACTTATTGCAACACCGGCACGCTTTGCGACATCTGTTATGGTGACATTGTCTGTATAAAGTCTGTTTTTAGGCATAGTTAAATCTCCTTTGTATAGATTTTTGCAAATTCAACTTCCATCATTAGAGTATGTGCCTGTCCTTCTATGGATGTACCGGGCTGAATAAAGTCAGGAGAACTTGCACAGTCCATAACTAATCCATCTACAGATACTTTAGAAAGAACATATTTACGGATTGTCTTCGCAGATTGCAGATATGAAGAATCAATAATACCTTCTCTTATTGAGCGAATTAGTGTATATGCCACCATTGCAGAGGTTTCCGTTTCAAAAAAGGTGGTTTGATCATCTAAAATATCGTGAAATTTGCCATCTATGGTCATTATAGAAAGTAGTGAATCAAGTAATGAAATATAGCGATCATATAGCCAAGAGCGTTCGTCTTTCATATCTTTTGGCATCTCAAGATATAGCCTCATCAAACCGGTAAGAATCCAACCATTACCAATGCCCCAAAGCTTATCTCTGATAAAGGCCTTAGTATCTTCATTCCACATATGGTAATACATATTAGAATTTGGAGCCTTAAGTCTGCCGAGTAAGCCTTTCATCTGTTGGAAAGCTTCATCATGATAACCAAAGAGTGACATAGAATACGGCGTAAAAGCAGCTGAATCAGCCCATATTTCACAAGTATTGATTATATGATAGAGAACACCATCATGAGTACATGGAGCTTTGTGACGCAGGTAGTCAATGTTTTTCTTCGCAGCAGCCAGGTAGCTATCATTGGAGGTAGCATGAGAAACGCCCAAAACAGAGGGTATACAAAAGCTGCTATCTGTTATTGCAGGTGTGTTTTCCACGTTACATAGCCGACCGTCATCACTTTGACGAAGAACAATATCTCGTACCATTAATTCACATATGCTATTGTCTTTAGAAAAAGTATCATTAGATTCGTAAAATGCCTGAGAAAGAATACCCTGTTCCCAGCATTGCCTTGTCATACATAGTGAAGCAAATCCTATGCTTTCTAACAAAAATATCACCTCCTACAAATCAATAAAAACGTTTTTATGAATTCAGTATATGGATAAGCGTTAAGCGCGTCAATAGGGTTTCGAACGATTTGATGATTTCATACTTTTTTTTCATTATAAAATTGTTTATTTTGACAGTTAAATGTGCGAAATTCCATGATGACAGTCAGATAATTTTATAGTATATTCAGCATGAGATAGAAAAAATGTCGTTAAGGAGGAGCTTTTGATGGTTTATTCAATGTCGGGATTATGGGAGGCAAAAACAGATGATGAAAAGAAATATACTATACATTTACCAGGAACTCTGGATGAAAATGAAATTGGAAAGAAAGATAATTTCGCAGCCTCATGGCATCCGGATGTAGCACTTGGAAATGCAGATGATTATAATGACATAAGTACTGAACAAATTACTACAAGGCTAACAAGAAAGTTTACATACGAAGGTAGTGCTATATTTACAAGGAAAATTGATTATAAGCCAAGCGAAGGCAAGAGAGTATTTATCGATATAGAAAGAGCACGCTGCTTGAGGCTCAAAGTAGATGGGAAGGAAGTACCTCATTACAATGCTCCATCTCTTAGTACTCCTCACACCTTTGAGGTGACAAATTTATTAAATGGTAATAATGAGATAATCATAATCTCTGACAATAGTTATATAGGGCTTCCTCATGATGCAATTGTATTTTCTTCTATGGCAAGTGATGAGACTCAAACCAACTGGAACGGAATACTGGGATTTTTCAAAATTAGGGAAGAGGAAAGAGATTATGTAGTATCAACTAGAGTGTATCCTAAAGAGACATATCTTGATGTAGAAGTTGAGATTGATACCAAATTTGGATATAAGGGAAAAATTAATATATGTAGTGAAGTATTTGTAGATACAGAAACAAGAGAGATTAGCATTAGCAGGGGTAAGCACAGGATTGTCTTTGACAAAATCAAGGTTAATCCAAATGTAAAATTGTGGGATGAATATGAAGGCAATATTTATGAGGTTAATGTTTTGCTATCAAACGGATCAAAAATGTCAGATTCGTTTGGAATACGTACATTTGGATATAATTCAAATGGAAGGATAACACTTAATGACAGAACTATTTTCCTTAGAAGTGAAACCAATTGTGCAGTATTTCCAGAAACCGGATATGCACCAATGGACGTAGAAAGGTGGGAAGAGATCTTACAGCTATACAAAGAATATGGTGTAAATTGTGTTAGATTTCATTCATATTGCCCTCCCAAAGCAGCATTTATGGCAGCCGATAAAATAGGAATGATGATGATGCCTGAACTGTCACATTGGAACCCACAAGATGCATTTGACACAAAGGAGAGTTTTGAGTATTACAAAGTCGAATTGACGGGTATTCTCCAGATGTTGACAAATCATCCATCGTTTGTAATGCTGAGTCTTGGAAATGAATTGCAATTCAAAGACAGAGGACAAAAACGTGCGAAATATTTGCTTGATTTAGCGAGAGAAATAGATGGAACCAGGCTTTACACTAACGGCTCTAATGTATTCTATGCGATGAGTGGGTGTGATCCAAATAGTGATTTTTATACATCGCAAGGATATTACAAGATGAGCATACGAGGTTCTTTTTCAGGAATGCCGGATGAAAATGAAGTCGTTGATCTTAAAGGAAAGTTACGTGTGAAGGGTTATATAAATAGTAATTATCCTAATGCAAAAACGAATTATAACGAGACAATGGTAGCAATAAGAGAAGCTTTTGAGAAGCCGGTATTTAGTTTTGAGGCTGGTCAGTACGAAGTGTTACCGGATTTTCGAGAAATAGAGGAGTTTAATGGAGTTACGATCCCTAACAATTTAAAAGTCATAGAAAGAAAAGTATCAGAAGAAGGGATGATGAAGAACTGGATTAAGTATGTTGAGGCAACGGGCGAACTATCTCGTATAGGTTATAGGGAAGAAGTTGAAGCTGTAATGCGTACAGAAGGGTTATCGGGAATATCACTTCTTGGTCTCCAGGACTTTCCGGGACAAGGGACGGCACTTGTGGGAATGCTTAATTCGCATTTGAAGCCAAAGCCATATGAATTCTCAAGACCGGAATTATTTCAAGAGTTCTTTAGAAGTGAAATTCCACTTGTGTTATTGCCGCAATATACATATGAAGTAGGAGAAGTGTTAGAAGCTCGTGTTAAGATGGCAAACTATGGTAAAAGTGATATTGTAGATCAACTTAGATATGAATTTACCTGTGAAGAGGTGTCAGTAAAGGGAGAGTTATCTGAGATAAAAGTAGTAAAGGGTTCTCTTTCTGATGTGGGATTAATAAGAGTTGATTTTTGTGGAATAAGCAAGCCATCAAGAGCTGAACTAAAAGTCTATTTTGGTAAAACAGAAAACACCTATCCATTATGGATATATCCACCAGTCAAACCAAAATGTCCAGATTCGGTATATGAGACAGAGACTTTTGATGAAGATGCAACTAAGATCTTAGAAGCCGGAGGAAAAGTCCTTTTATCACCACCCGCTACGAAAGAAGCATTACCGAACATGATTAATACGCAGTTTACAACAGATTTTTGGTCTGTCGGTACATTTCCATTTCAGGAAGGAACTATGGGACAATATATAGAAACATCACATCCTATATTTAAGAAATTTCCGACAGAGGTACACACCAACTGGCAGTGGTGGCCAATGGCAACAACGGGTGCAGTTATCATTCCAAAAGAAATAAAAGCTATCATAACAGAGATGGACAGCTACGCCTATATGCGTAGAATGGCTCAGTTATTTGAGTGTAAGTGTGGCAAAGGTAAATTAATTTTTTCTTCTATGGGTCTTCAGGATATTCAAGAATATCCTGAAGCGAGAGCGCTTCTTGATGCCATATATATATATATGGATTCGGAAGAGTTTATACCTGAGCAGGTATTATCTCCTTATGATATTAGTCATATGGAAGGAAAGGTTTAATATGAAAAGATCTACTTCATTGAAAAAACCAACTTTATTAGAAAAAACATGTTTTGGGATAGGCGATTTTGCAAATAATGGAATATTTACATTTGTCTCTACATATTTGATGTATTATTATACGGATTCGTTGGGTCTGAGTCTTGGAATGGTAAGTTCAGTTCTACTAATTGGAAGAGCAGTAGACGCAGCCTGTAGTCCAATAATGGGAATAGTTGTAGATAGGACGGAAACACGGTTTGGAAAATGCAGACCATTTCTAATGATTGGGACACTGCCGGTATGTGCAGTAATGACTATGATTTTTTCAATACCATATAGTCTGGGAGAAACTACAAAAGTATTCTTATGTATATCACTATATGTGATTTTCAGTATTTTCTTTTCATTTGTTAACGTACCATATTCAACACTAATAAATGTTTTGACAAATGACAATGAAGATAGAATAGTTTTCAATGCATTTAAGACAATTGGTGCAAACCTAGGTGGTGTGTTTGTAACCTCTCTGACACTCTTAATGGTAGACTATTTTTCGAAAAATGGTAAAAATGGTTTTTCTATAACGGCAATGATATTTGGAATTATATTTTTATTAGGGACAATTTTATGTGTAATAAATGTCAGGGAAAGAGTACATGTTGCTAAAGGCGATGTCATAGGTGTAAAAGGAGTAGTTGACGCAATATTGAAAAATAAGCCATGGATGATTCTATGTGGTGTCCAATTCCTTGCACTTACATATATGATGGTACGAAATCAGGGAACTATTTACTATATGAAGTATTATCTAAATAATGAAGGACTGAGTTCGATTTTATTAGTGACAATGCCGATTGCTTCGGTGGTGACCTCGCTGTTTTTACCGAGTCTATCAAAGAAGTACGGTATGAAAGCCTGTGTAATCGTAGGAAATTGCCTGTGGTGCATAGCTATGGCCGGAATGTGGGCACTAGGTAAAAGTGTTGTGATAGTAGTTGCATTTCAAATTGTTGCCAGTTTCGGATGGGGGATTGCAACAGGTATGGTTTTTGTCATGCTAGCGCAAACGATTGATTATGGAAAAGAAAAGACAGGTTTTGAATTACAAGGGATATTAACATCACTACTTGCATTTATGCAAAAATTAGGTGTTGCCGCATCTGGAGTTATTTGTGCACAAGTATTAAAAGTAGGCGGATACGTAGCAAACCAAAATGCAACAGAATCATCATCATTTGCAATTCGTACATTGTTTTGTGGATTACCACTTCTACTATCTTTGATGGCGATTCTTCTTATTTCAAGATACAGACTTAATGAAAATGGTAATTTATAGTGTAAGAATGCATATAACAATAACACAGATAAAGGAGAATATATGTTTGAAAATCTGTTTTCGCAAGATAGTAAATTTAATCGCTTTATGACAAAAGTGATGGATCTTATAATTTTAAATGTATTGTGGTTTGTAACATCGCTACCAATAATAACCATTGGTGCATCAACTACGGCTTTATTTACTGTCATGCAAAAATTCGTAGATAATGAAGAGGCCTATATAGTAAAAAGTTATTTTGGAGCTTTCAAATCCAATTTCATTCAATCAACGTTAATTTGGATAATGTTAATGGGAGCGAAAATCATATTTATTATAGATTTGATGATTATGGGTAGGTTAAATGGCACAATTGATGGACTGCTTCATGGCGCAATCACAGGAATAATAACAGTTCTTTTACTATTATTATTCCTTGTTATCATATATGTATTCCTTATGCAGTCAAGTTATGAGAATAAAATGGGGCAAACATTACTTAAGTCACTGGTCTTCAGCGTTGCATATTTTGGCCATACGTTTCAGATTATTGGTATGATATTACTTCCATTTGGTATGTCATTAATGGTTGGAATGCTCGCAGGTATAAGCTGGTATGCATGTATTATTTTTTATGTAATAATAGGAGTATCCGTTACAGCATATTTAGTGTCTTTTCCATGGAAAACTCTAAGAAAAAAACTAAAAGAAAAATCACTGAATGTGCGAAATTCATAAAAAATGCACGAAATACGCGAGGAGAGTATAGGGTTGTGGATGATAAAATCAATATATCTAAAACAACCAGCTAGATGAAGGAGGAAAAGTATGAAGAAAAAGATTTTTAGTATTATTTTAGCAGCAACTATGGTTATTGGACTGTTGGTAGGCTGCGGAAGTACAAGTGATGATAGTTCATCAAGCGATACATCAGGAGGAGATGATGCTGGTGAAGAGCAGGTAACATTAACATACTGGGGATGGGATTCAAATTACTATGGACCTATGATAGAAGGTTATATGGAATCACATCCAAACGTTACAATTGAAGCAACAGCTGTTGAGTGGGGCGATATGCTTACAAAGGCACAACAAGCTTTGGCATCAGGCAGTGAATTGCCAACAATTATACCAATGGACATTACACTTATTGCTAACTGGAAGGAGATGGGTATTTTAGAAAACCTTACAGACTATGGATTGGATACAAGTAATTATTCACCAGCTCTTATCGATGCAGCAACTGATGGTAATGGAGCTCTTGTAGGATTATTTGAAAATGTTTGCCCAGCAGGTATTGCATATAAGAGAGATCTTGCACTTGAGTATTTTGGAACAGATGATCCGGACGAGTTATATGAAATGTTTTCATCATATGATGATTATGTTGAAAAGGGCAAAGAAGTAAATGAGCAATCAGGTGGTTCTACATACCTGTTTCATTCAGGTCAGGCGGTTGCTGAGTGGTTCTATTTCGCTAGTGATGTAACAAATACTACTGACGATACAATTAATATGACAGAGAAAATGACAGATATCATGTCTAAACTAGTGGATTTAAGAGATGCCGGTGCAGTTGACACATATCAAAACGGCACAGCAGAGGCGAATGCTACATACGCAGGAGATAGCCATATATTCTATCCTTGTCCTGACTGGGCATTAACATATTATATCGAAGGGAATGACCCTGATGGTTCTGGTAACTGGGGATTAATGAAAGCGCCTGTAAGTTATAGCCATGGTGGAACTGCAATGGGAATATCAAGTGATGCAAGTGATGCTGAAAAAGAAGCGGCATATGACTTTATTATGTGGTGTATTTCAAGCGAAGAAGGAGCTGTAATAGCAAGAGATGCTGCAGGATATATTACACAAGACACATCAATAGCAACAGCAGAATTCACGAAGAGATCTGATGAAGACTTTTTTGGCGGACAGGATATATCTACGCTTTACTACCAAGAAATCGTTTCAGAAATAGAGATAGCATCTCCATCTCCATATGATAATGATATTGTAAGTACAAGAAATGACGTTGCACAACAGTTAATGAATGATTCAAGTATGACACTGGACGATGCAACTAAGGCATCAGTTGAAGTACTTAATCAGCTAGTTACGGATACGAGTGTTACTATAAAATAATGGTGTTAGAAGGATAAGGATTGTGTCAAGGAAATAGATAGAATAGGTATCTATTTCCTTAAACACTTGTGAGGTCTAATTTATGAATAAAAAAATAAGAAAATATAATAGCACTTGGCCGATTATTTTTCTGGCACCATTTTGTGTAAGTTTCTTTTTGTTTAACTTATACCCGATTCTTTATTCGTTCTACATGAGTACACTTGATTGGGCAGGATATAATGAAAAGACGTTTGTGGGAATGTCCAATTTTATAAATATTTTCACTAACGATGCGACATTTTGGAAGTCAGTGCTTAACACACTTAGAATTGGACTTGTAGGATTTCCTATAGCAATTGCTCTTGGATTGATTCTTGCGGCCTTACTTAGTAATGTTAGAAGGTTTAAGAATACACTACAAACAATCAATTTTTTGCCGTATATTACAACGCCTGTTGCGATAGGTATGATATTTACATTTATTTTTGAAGAACATGTAGGAATATTAAATAAATTAATTGAGACATTTGGTGGAACAGCGATTAACTTTATTGGAGCGGCTAAATGGGCGCCGCTAGTTATTTCATTTATGATAATTTGGAAGAACACGGGATATTTTATGACGATGTATTTGGCTGGAATCACATCAATCTCCGATGACATATATGAAGCGGCAAGGATAGATGGTGCTTCTAAACTACAAAGCTTTTTTAAGATAACAATACCTCTTTTAAAGCCGGTAACTGTATTTCTTGTTATAACAAGCACAATTTATATGTTTCAAATGTTTGATGAAGCAAATCTTTTGTTTACAAACCAATCGAGCAGCATGGTTGGAGGCCCGGCTCAAAGTTGCCTTACAATCGTGTGGAATTTCTATAATCAGGCATTTGGAAGTAATCCAAGGATGGGTTATGCATCAGCGATGGCATGTGTACTTTTCTTAATTATTGTCATTGTTTCTATAATAGGTCTAAGGCTTATGAATGGGAAGGAGGAGAAATAGAGTATGAGTAGGATTAAATCTATACTTCGTGTTGCAGTATTAATTCTCGTATCCATAGTTTCTCTTACACCATTTTGGCTCATGTTTTCAATGTCAACCTATAAAAGTGAGATGATTTTTCAGGGAAATCCTTTGATACCATCTAACTATATCGTCGAAAATTTAAAGACGATATTTGCATCTAATTTTATTCGTTCGTATGCAAACAGTTTTATTATCTCGGCTTCAGTTATGATACTTAGTGTCATAATATGCTCGATGGTTGGATATGCAATGAACGTATACGACTTTAAAGCAAAAAAAGTAGTAAATATATTTATTATGATGACAATGATGGTGCCGACACAAATAGGAATTATCGGATACATGATTGAAATGAGAAGTTTACAGATTAATAATACATTGTTACCTATGATTTTTGTTTGGTTAGCAAGTGGTTTAGGAGCATATTGGATGGTGTCTTTTGTCAAAAGCGCATTACCGCTTGAGCTAGTTGAAAGCGCAAGGATTGATGGTGCAAGTGAACCACGGATATTTTGCAAGATAGCAATGCCTTGTATTCGTCCCGGACTTTTAACTCTTTGCCTACTCCAATTCTTATGGTCATGGAACAGTTATATGTATCCATTAGTATTTGTTAATAAGGCAGATAATTATACGATACCGATATTCGTAAAGAGTTTGGCAAGCGCATATCGTACGGACTATGGTGCACAACTTGCAGGACTTACGCTATCAACAATACCAATACTTATCCTATTTATATTTGGTTCTAAAAGTTTTATTAAAGGACTTACCTCAGGTGCGGTAAAAGGATAGGTATGATATAATGGATGCTATGAAAATTAGTATATATATAGTTGATGATGAAACATTAGCAATTAAATATTTGAAGCGGCTATTACTTGATGCAGGACTTGATTGTGAGATAATAGGTGAGGCAACAAATGGAACAAAAGCATTACCCGAGATATTCAGATTACAGCCTGACATCATATTTACTGATATCAGAATGCCTGTTATGGATGGACTGGAATTAGCAGAAAAGGTCTTAGAGAAGTTATCACCTAAGATCTTCTTTGTTACGTCATATAAAGATTTTGATTACGTAAAACAAGGAATAAAACTCGGAATTACGGACTATATTTTGAAGAATGATTTAAGTGAAGAATCACTCCGTGAGTTGTTGGAAAAAACTATCCAGAATCTAATTGCAGAAAAGAAGCAGAAGCATTTGATTTTATCACATAATGTACGAGCATTTTTGTTGAGTGACACAAATGAGATTGAGGATCATGTGTATGAACATGTATCTTTGCAGAGGTATGCCTTGATAAACGTGGTGAAAAGACCACGTATACATTTGAAGCATGAAAAAATATGGGAGAAGCTGCAGGTTGGATGCTATGAGTTGCAAAGCTTGGTGTATCCTGACGGGATCCGCTGCAGCGCGTTTTCTGAAGTGTCACAAGAAGAGTATTGTGGTATATTCTTTATTTCTGAGAAGGTGGATGATGCGCAGGCAATTCTTAAGGTTACTGCAGAATTAATTAAGCAGTTGTTTTATGAATACGACACAACCTGTGTTTGTATTATATCGGATACTATGCAACATTTTTTTGATTTGCAAGAAGGATATAAGCGTGTAAAGAAGATGGCTGGATATACGTATGCTTATCCGAAGAAAGATGTTTTCAACCTTGTTGAAGAAAGCTCATTTAAATGTGTGAGAAGCGTAGATGTGGGTATAGCAGATATAGCAGATATAGTAAGTTCACTTGATGTAGTAAACAGTCACCTTCGTAAAGGAAAAAGAATAGATGCATTAACTTCCCTTGAAAACTTTTTTAACGAATGTAGTATGTCGATGGATATTTCCGAATATTCTGAACAACTAAGTAGGGTGCAACTGATGCTTAGGAATTATGCCGTCGAAAAAGGGATTCCAAATGACTGTTTTAAGATTTTGGAAACATATGATAGCACTGAAAATGTTACCAAGAGCTTTATAAAAGCATTTACGTTGATATTTGCTGAAGAAGATAAATTTCAGATGGAAAATTATTCACATTATATCAGGCAGACAATTCAGTATATACGTAAGAATTATAATAAAGATATTTCAATACCGGATATAGCAAATGCAGTGAATATATCCGAAGGTCATTTGAGAAGATTATTTAAAAATGAGCTCAATATGAGAGTTGTTGACTATATTACAGCATATCGTCTGGAACTGGCAAAAAAATTAATGGAAGATCCAAATGAAAATAAATCAGACATATGGAAAAGAACGGGGTTTGCGTCAGCCCAGTATTTTAGTTATGTGTTTAAGAGGAAAGAAGGAATGTTACCGAAAGACTATTTAAAGTAGGTGGGGGATGAAAAGAGGAACAGGAAAGAAGACCAATAAGCTTCAGTCTAAGCTGACAAGGATCGTGTTAGCTGTGATTTTAATAGCTTTTTTTCTTGTTTTTATTATAGTGACATACAATATGTACAGCAATTACAGATCCCAGGAAATCAATAATCAGCGTTATCAATTGGATAGGGCTGTTGCGCAGATAACATCATATCAGGAGACAATAAATAATATTGCAAAGCAAGTTATATATGACGATGTAATACAAAAGGGAATAACAACAGCAGCGGATTCAAGCGGAGATTACCTGTATCAAATGAGAAATGCACAGACCACACTTGGTAATTACCTTAACATTGTAGAAGGTGTTCATGAGATTATGATCTATACATCAGATGAAAGAACCTTTACGAGTAGAAATATCAAGGATCCTTTTCGTCCGGAAAATAACAGTTGGTATGAGAATTTTATTAATTCAGGAAGGACTAGCGGATTCACAGAGGTTCATCAATCAGAACAAAATCAAGATGGATCAAGAGTTGAAGTAATAAGTTATATTGTAAGCTACTATTCAATAGAAAACGCCGGACTTCAATTAGGAAAGTTGATTATAAATATTGAGTTTGATATATTTAAAAAAATGGCAAAACTTGATAATGCACTTTTAAATGGATATGGATTATTCGATTCGTCAAAAGATTTGCTTATTAAAGAAGGAGAAATAGACCTTGAATATGATGAAATAATGGAACAAAACCAAGAAGACTTAATAACGGAAAATGGCGAGAATGTTATTATAATCTCCAAAAATATGAGTGATGATTGGATATTCGCTACGGAAATTTCGGGACATGAACTAATGAAAAAATCAGTGAGTGTTTGTCTATATTTGTTGATTATATTTATTTTGGTGGTAATTGTTCTGTTTTTCGTATTGCATAGGTTGATAAGCAGTATTGTACACCCGATTAATCAGTTGAGTGAAAGTGCTGAAGAAGTTGGTAAAGGAAATTTTGATATAAGCGTTAATATAAATACTAATGATGAAATAGAAATGCTTACGGATGTATTTAATAAAATGGTAGTTGATATAAAGGATTATATGGATCAGTCTGTGGAGCATGAAAAACTTAGACGACGTATGCAGATCGAAAATCTTATGTTACAAATTAATCCACATTTTATTTATAACACTATTAATTCAATTGTATATATGGCGAAGATGAGTGGAAATGAGGAAATTGTAGATTTTTCAAATGCATTTATTTCACTATTGCAAAGTACTTTGGATGTAAGGGATTCTATTTACAATTCGGTTGATAAGGAACTATCAACTGTGGAGAATTACCTATGCTTGCAAAAATACAGATACGAAGACAAGTTTAAATACAAAATCGAGTGTGAAGATAATTTAAAACAATGTCAGATTTTGAATGTAATGCTGCAACCGGCAGTTGAAAATGCAATATTTCATGGAATAGCTCCGAAAGATAAAGAAGGCCTATTACTGATAGTAGTAAAAAGAGAAGGAGATACACTAGTTGTTATTATAGGTGACAATGGGATTGGAATGGAAAATGAAACAATAGAAGAAGTACTAAAACCTGAGAGAACTGAGTTTAACGGGATTAGAAAAATCGGGGTAGCAAACGTACGAGATAGGATAAAGGAAATATATGGAGAGCCATATGAACTTACAATCCATAGTGAACTTGGTGTCGGAACTGAAGTTATAATGAAAGTGCCATACATAAAAAATAGTGAGGAATGACTATGAAAACATGGAAGAGACGCAGTCTTAATATGGATCATATTACGGCTGGAGTATGTTATTATCCCGAATACTGGGGAAAAGATTATTGGAAATCGGATTTAGAAAAAATGCGAGAGCTAGGCATAGAAGTAGTTAGAATTGCAGAATCGTCTTGGAATTTCTTTGAGCCTGAAGAGGGGCGATATGATTTCACACTTTTTGACACATTTATTGATGAAGCGAAGTATTATGGAATAAGAATTATAATAGGAACACCAACCTATACTCCACCTGCATGGCTTACAAAAAAGTATCCTGAGGTATTAAATGCAGATATTAGTGGAAATTTATTTCATCATGGGATGAGACAACATAGAAATCTCACAAGTAAGATTTATTTGGAAAAATGCGCAAAACTTGTATCGGAAATGGCAAAGCATTTTTCTAAGCAACCGATGGTTATCGGATGGCAACTTGACAATGAGATTAATTGTGAAGTATCTGAATACTATGCAAAATCTGACAGAGAAGCATTTCGAAGGTGGATTAAAACCAAATATACAAGCTTAGAAGCATTTAATCATGCAATTGGTGGTGTTTTCTGGAATCAGAGCTATAGTAGTTGGGATGAAGTGGAACTTCCACAGCTAACACATAAAAATTCGCCAAATCCTCATATGGTTTTGGAGATGAGACGGTTTGTATCGCATTCAGCAATACAGTTTCTAAAAAATCAATCAGATAGAATAAGAGAATACATTCCACAAGATACATTTATAATGACAAACGGGGTTTTCAATTACTTTGATTACAATCAATTGATAGAAGAGGGAGTAGTCGATTTTATAACATACGATAGTTATCCGAATTTTGCATTTAGTCCGGGAAAAGATATTAGTGGTGATGATATTAATGATAGGAACACGTCATATAATCTCGCTAAAGTAAGAAGTAACTCACCTATATTTGGAATTATGGAGCAACAGGTAGGGGCAGGAGGTTGGAACACACGACTAATGCAAACGGCTCCAAAGCCAGGTCAAATGAGACTTTGGAGTTTCCAGTCTATAGCACATGGTGCAGATTTTATCA
>JBKEBP010000203.1:0-7938 GCA_047973235.1 Suipraeoptans sp.
TTCTACTATATGCCCTTGGCAAAGTCAACATTTTTATTGAATTATTTATCGCCTTATAATTCTAATATGCATTATAGCGTTGCCTCTAATTGCGTTGAAATATAAGTTTCACCCATTTCATCTATAAAATAGATGTGTATTGTATAAATTCCACTTACATTTCCAAAATCAGATGAATAAACCCTTGTTTGATATGTTCCATCTTCCATAGGCGAGCAATCGTACCACCTAAGATCGCTTTGGTCTTCCTTAGACCACATTGCAACTTGAACGGATTGTGGATTAAAGTCATCAGGTACATTATCAATGCTGATGTCGAAGCACGCATTTCTATAATCATATGGTCCCTTTGTAACCACAACAGACTCCTCAAGTAATTTCAACATATCTACTTCTTCCTCTTGAGCATCAACAACAACTTGATATTCGTCTCGAATTGTCGATGTCAGCTTATCCATAAAATCGGATTGCTTTAAAAATTCACTATTTAACTCTTCAACACCAAATTCTTCTACCAGTGTCATCCTATCAGAAAATAAGTTGACTCCTAATCCTAGTTTGTCTCCTTGAATCGTTGCTCCAAGTGCTGCTAAAGTCGTTGGAAACATATCTAAAGTCGAGTACTCTCTCCTATCATCTCGTTTTGGAGTTACTGCAGAATTAACAAAGCTTGTGTATACCTTTCTATTATAGTCTTCAGACACATCATCACAATAGTCACTATCCATTGTTAAATGGTCACCTGCAATTACAATCGTTGTATTTTCATAGAAATCCTGCTTTTTTATCCATTCTAATAAATCTTCAACTTTCCTACTTGAACAAGCATATACATCCGAGTAGCTTTCGTCGAACTCTTCAATACAATCATCACATCTCCAGCCTTCTTCAAAGTGTGTATCTACAGTTAACATTGTGAAATTAAAGGGTTCATCCTCTTTGCTGGCTTCCAGTATCTTATCTTTTGCGATTTCGAAAAGTCTGGCATCTTCATATCCCCACCATACTTTATAAT
This sequence comes from Suipraeoptans sp., assembly GCA_047973235.1. Classification (GTDB taxonomy): domain Bacteria; phylum Bacillota; class Clostridia; order Lachnospirales; family Lachnospiraceae; genus Aequitasia. The sequence goes on from JBKEBP010000203.1 coordinate 1,016, forward strand.
CCTCCGGTATATAATTTTCGCTTTTAGCATAGTAATAATCATACATTTCATAATCGCCATGGGACGTGAAATAATTCTTTCTTCCCCCAAAAGACGCATCAGAACCCACAAGTAGATATTGATTATAGTCAGCCGCACTCAGAATATCACCTAGCGAAGTAATTCCCGGGAAGAATTCATCCACTTTATCCATTGAGTTTCTCTCGATTGGAATAAGAAGTGGAAGCCCTGATGTCTGTGAAAACATTGCAGCTACTGTCCAAGTGCCTCCTTCAAGAGCATATGCTCCATTAAGTTCCTGCGATTGACCACTAAAGTTTTCATTTGATTGACTAATTTCGGTAAGTTCGGGTATAACATTTTCATCAAATGCCCCACCATTTTTAGAATCGGCAAACGTTGTTTCCACAGATTCTAAGTAAATATAAATCAAGTTTCTTTTTTCTTCAGGAAATGTAACAGCTGTTTCTGATGGTTCAATATAATGATGTTCGATAAACTCTGACGTTTGACTTGCAGTCGCAGTATACGTCTGCATATCAAGGTTATTCCAAAACGTTCTAACCGAAACTAATGTAAGTGTGATAGCTAAAACTAAAACTCCCACTCTTGCTAATACATTATAAAGTATTCTAACCTTTTTTAGCCTAATAATAACTAAAATCAGCGCTACTACTACTGCAATTCCTATTGCATATGGTATTGTCGATATTATAAAATCTTTTATCATATCAGTATTTGTGCCGTCAATATTCGATTGTATTGTAAATGTCAATTCTTTCATAGATAGATTTGTCCATGTATTAAAGACCCATCTAACTGTCATAAATATAAACACTGATATTGTAGCTAGAAGAGTCATGAGTATTGTCAAAATAACAAAAAATGGTCTCTTTTCCAACTTCCACTTCGTCTTTTCTTCTTCCTCAGCAGAAGTAAAAGGCACCTCTTCATCCGGCAATTCTATAATGCCTGTTGCAAACAAAGCTCCTTTTATCTCCGGCGACATTTCCTTCTCGCTTAATGCTTCTTGATATTTGTTTGTACTTTTCTCTATTTCGCGTTCTCGCTTAGCACGAATTTTCTCACGATATCTTCGTTTTCCTTTTGCATCCATGTAAATCTCCCATATATTAATTATCCCAGATTCATGTTATAATCACTTTTATTTCTCTTTTATTTCCAGTCCCAATTCGTCTAGCTGTATATCTTCAACAACACTTGGTGCTGCCAGCATTAAATCAGATGCATCTTTAATTTTAGGAAATGCAATGACATCTCTTATGCTATCTTCTTTAGCCATAAGCATTACTAACCTATCAAGACCATAAGCTAACCCCGCATGTGGTGGAACACCATATTTAAAGGCTTCAAGTAAGAATCCAAATTGCTCACTTGCTCTTTCTTTTGTAAAGCCTAATACCTCAAACATCTTCTCCTGTATATCATCTTGGAAAATACGGACGCTTCCGCCTCCTATTTCATTACCATTTAGAACTATATCATAAGCTTTTGCACGGACCTTGCCCGGATCAGTATCTATCATGCTCAAATCTTCTTCCATAGGCATGGTAAACGGATGATGCATAGCTACATATCTATCTTGCTCTTCACTATATTCAAGTAATGGGAATTCTGTAACCCATAGAAAATCATACTCATTCTTATCCAATAATTCCATCTGACGAGCTAATTCCAATCTCAGATTGCCCAGAACATCCCAAACCACCTTGTTCTTATCAGCTGCAAAGAGAAGTAAATCTCCCGGCTTGCCATTCATCTTTTCAATTATTAGTGCTTGTTGTTCTTCATTTAAGAACTTTGCAAACGAAGAACGAATATTACTATCCTCACCAATAGCAATATAAGCTAACCCCTTTGCACCAAAATCCTTAGCATAATCAACCAGCTTATCTATTTGTTTTCTGCCTAAATCACCTTTTGTTTTAGCATTTATTCCTCTAACTGTTCCGCCTGCTTCTATTGCATTTTTAAAAACTACAAACTCCGTATCTCTTACTGAATCCGTAATATCAACAAGCTCCATTCCAAATCTCGTATCCGGTTTGTCAGAGCCGTATCTATTCATAGCATCTATCCATGTGATTCGTTTAAAAGGACGCTGAACACTTAGACCTAGTACTTTTTCAAATAAGAATACCAGTAGTTTTTCATTCACCTCTATTACATCATCAATATCAACGAATGAAAGTTCCATATCTATTTGAGTAAATTCAGGTTGACGATCAGCACGTAGGTCCTCGTCTCTAAAGCACTTTGCTATTTGAAAATACCTATCATAACCGGAACACATTAATAGTTGTTTTAATAATTGTGGAGACTGTGGAAGTGCATAAAATTCTCCTTGATGCACTCTACTTGGAACCAGATAATCTCTTGCTCCCTCCGGTGAAGAATTTACCAAAATAGGTGTTTCGATTTCAAGAAACCCTTCGTCTGCTAAAAACTGTCTGGTAAGTGTTGCTACTTTACTTCTCATAATAAGATTTTTCTGCAAGTCCGGTCTTCTAAGATCAAGATATCTATACTTTAGGCGTAGCTCTTCTTTAGTCTTAGAATTTTCTTCTATTGGAAATGGAGGTGTTTGTGATGACGAAAGAATTCTTAACTCTTCGGGAACGATCTCTATTTCTCCTGTCGCGAGATTGGTATTTACGGCACCTTCTCTCTTTGCCACTTTGCCAACTACTGCTATAACAAATTCAGAGCGTAGTGATGCAGCCTTATCTATCAAGTCCTTATCCATACTCTCTTCTTCAAATACTACTTGAATTATACCTGTTCTATCTCTTAAATCAACAAAGACTAACCCACCTTTATTCCTATTCTTCTGTACCCATCCCATCAGAGTGACTTGCTCGCCGTCATTATTGATATTTAGTTCTCCACATTTATGACTCCTATGAAGCCCTTTCATTGTCTCCTGCATTTTGTTTCTCCTTAAATGTTTTTTACAGTATCTGCATAGCAATCAACTATGTTTTCATAGCCATCTGCCATAAGTTGTTCTTTTTGGAATTTACGATTTTTCTTCATGTTGGAAATTAATACTTGTTTGCCGGATTCACGTTCCTCTTTTGCTCTTTTTAGTACAAACAATACATCTTCGTTTGAAAGATTCTTATCGATTAAAAATGCTATTTTATTTTTCTCTTCAGGTATTTTATAATTCTGTTCGAGCAAAATCATAACTATACGCTCAAATCCTATTGAAAACCCACATGCCGGTGTGTCCTGCCCCGTAAATTTGCCGATCATTTTATCGTATCTGCCGCCTCCTGCCACACTACCACCAAATTCATCCATTACAACTTCGAAAATAGTACCGGTGTAATAAGACTGACCTCGAACCATAGTTGGATCAAACTTAACTTTAAAATCAATATCTTTAGCAGATTCAACAGATGTGATAATTCGTTCCAATCCCTCTGTAACTGAATTTTCAAGATAACCGGATAACTTATCTCGTAAGTATAAAACACCCTTAATATCTTTGCTCACTTCATTGAACAAATTCATATATACTTCGCAACTCTCTTTAGCATAACCAAGTTGAACTAATTCTTCAATAACCTTATCCGGACCAATTTTGTCCAGCTTATCAAGTATAATGCAAACTTCGTCAAAGTCGTCATCTTTGAACCCACTATATGAGGCCATTGCTTTTAATATATTTCTATCATTTATACAAACCGTGAAATTCGAAAATCCTATTTTGCCAAGCATTGATGTTGTTGCCAAAATAAGCTCTATCTCGGCGAGATTACTGCCTTCACCCAAAATATCAATATCGCACTGTGTGAATTGCCTAAAGCGTCCCCTCTGAGGTCTATCTGCTCTCCAAACGCTTCCTATTTGCATTGCTTTAAATGGTGATGGTAATTCATTGGAGTGATTAGAGTAATATCTTGCAAGTGGCAACGTCAAATCATATCTTAGTCCTCCATCGACAAGGTCTATCTCCTCTTTGGCTTCATTTAATTTGAGTTTTTCACCACGTTTAAGTATCTTAAAAATAAGCTTTTCATTGTCACCACCCTGCTTACTGGTAAGATTTTCTATATGCTCTACGCATGGAGTGTCTATAGAAATAAATCCATATGTCTTATAAGTACTCTTAATCTCATTTATAAGATAGTCTCTGATTTCCATCTCGGCGGGCATAATGTCCTTCATTCCCGTAACCGGTTTTTTCTTTAATGCCATGTTAATGTCTCCTTATGTATTCCTCTATGCTTTTAACATTATCTTTCCTTATTATATTGCTCATTTTTCCATTGTTATTCACTTTATCCTGTAAGACTATTTTCGTAGTCGCACCTGCTCCACAAGCTATTATTGTTTGTAACTCTTCCATAATTAGTATATTGTATATTCCTGCTTTGTCAACCTTCGAATATCCTATGTTTTCAAAGTTTCCCGCTATATTTTTCTGCCGATACAAATAATATGGCTTCATATTCATATTTTTTGCTGATGATGCTGATATTTCAATCATTTTTTCCAGTGACTGTGCATCCACTTTTACTTTTTCCAATTTGGCGGCACGTTTTAGTGCTAATGTATGTACAGTCAGGCTATCAGGTCCAAGTTGCTCTATCTTATATAAGGTGTCTTCTACATCTTTTTCACTCTCACCTTCAAGACCTAGTATTATATCCATGTTAATATTATCAAATCCAACTCTTCTTGCCATATTATATACATTTATAACATCTTCTACACTATGCTTTCTACCTATGGTATCAAGAGTCTTTTGCTGCATAGTTTGTGGATTTATAGAAATACGTGTAACTCCATGTTCTTTTATAATCTTCAGCTTTTCTTCATCTATTGTATCAGGTCTTCCCGCTTCAATAGTATACTCAAGTAGATTTGTTTTATCTACAGTATTGTCAATATAATCCAGCAACCTTCCCAGTTGAATACTCGTTAATGAAGTTGGCGTACCACCTCCTATATAAATAGTGTCTAATACCTTTCCTTCCATACTGGTAATTGCTGATTTTATTTCTCTAAATAATGAGTTCAAATAATCATCTATTCTGTCTTTATATGTTTCATATAACCCTGAACTAAACGAGCAATAACTACATATGCTCTTGCAAAATGGAATTCCAATATAAAGGCTATATCCATTACTATAATTCAGTTGATTTAATATTTTTCTCTCTTGTTCCATTACTTGAAGTGCCAACTCAGTCTTTTCTTTACTGACAAATTTATCTTTCATGAACACACTTTTAATGTTATCGTAAGACTTTCCATCCTCTATCATCTTTCTCACGAGTTTAGTTGGTCGAATGCCTAATAGAAGACCCCATGCCAATTCCTTATTCGTCTTATCCCTGAGTTTTTTATAGATCAAAATATCAAGCTTTGATTTGTTTTCTTCATCCATTATAAGACTCGTCTTATCACCGAAAGATATTTCCACATAATGAGAGGCTTTCCAATCAACCTTCTGTGTAATATCCTCGGTTGGATAAAAAGCCTTCGTCATATGATACGCATTATACATATTCTTTTCATTTCTAACTGTAATACTTATCATGTCATCCTCATACTAGTGAATAAATGGGTTCCCGGCTATTTCATGTCCAATTGTTGTTGCATTATTATGTCCCGGATATACTATCGTCTCTTCCGATAATGTAAATAATCTATTCTTTATAGATTGATAAATATCCGGCCCACCTCCCGCCAAATCTGTTCGTCCAATTGACTCATAAAATAATGTATCTCCCGAAAACAGTACACCCTCTGATCTAATATAAAAGCAACAAGACCCCCTTGTATGTCCCGGTGTCGCTATAACTTCAAAATCAAAACCGGCAGGATGCAGTACTTCTGCGTCTTCAACATTAATAGCGCCATTATAAGTATATCCCTCTCTTAAAAATGAAATTGAAGCATTTAAATCTGCATTTGTTAAAAGCTGTGAGTCTTTATCTAAAATATATACAGGAGCTTTTCCATACTTCAATATTTCATCTATACCCATGATATGATCAAAGTGACCATGGGTTAAAAGTATCGCCTTTATAGTAATTTTGCTTGTTTTTATAAACTCTTCCATTTTAGTCAGCATACCACCCGGATCAATTACAACTGCCTCATTTGTGTTTTCATTTATAACAAAATAACAGTTTGCTCCTGCTAAACCGACTTGAAATATTTCTACTTTCATAATAACACTTCCTTTTAACCTGTGGTTCTTTCTATATCTATAACTCCGTCAATCGCTCTTAGTTTTTTATTGATTTTGTCTAATTCTTCCCTACCATGAACAATAAATCCGGCCTCAATAGTTGCTTTATCATGCTTATTGGTTCTGACATTTAGGGATTTGACATCTATTTCATACTCTGTAAACACTTTTGATATATCCATTAGTAAACCTTGTCTATCGTGTGAATACATTTTAATTTCTGCCAAATAAGTACCACTATCCTTTGTCGCACCATTACTTTCCCATTCAGCATCAATTAATCGAGCACGTTCACTTTCAGTCAAGTGTATCATATTCACGCAATCCGTCCTATGTATAGAAAGCCCTCTTCCTCTAGTAACAAAACCAACTATCTCATCTCCCGGCACCGGAGAACAGCATCTGGAGAATCGAACTGCCATATCATCTATTCCTTTGACAACTATTCCGCTCTTTGACTTTGTGATATGCACTTTGTTCTTTGCTGCTTCTGCAACCTTTTCGAGAACCTCTTCGTTGGATACTACTTTCTTATGCTCTTTATTATATTCTTCGAGCAGTCTATTAACAACCTGACCTTCCTTAAGTCCACCATGTCCTACAGCTGCAAGAACAGAATCCCAATCTTTGAACCCGTATTTGTGTTGAACTATGTCCTGATATTTGTGCACTTGAATTGAAGAAAGTGCAA
>JBKEBP010000207.1:0-15553 GCA_047973235.1 Suipraeoptans sp.
CCTCTTTCCTTTAGTACTTTTGCTATCTCATTAACCGTACTTCCGGTCGTAAATATATCATCAATAATTATCACACGCTTAATTCTCTTATTAATGTCTAAAACACAAAAAGCCTTATTAATATTATCTCGTCTTTTGGACTTCGACAACTCCTTTTGTGGTGATGTTTCTTTAGTTCGTATTACACAGTCTAATACCGGTATTCTCAATCTTTCCGACAGCTCATTTGCCAAAATAAGTGATTGATTATAACCTCTGGTTCGTTTTCTTTTTTTACAAAGTTGAACAGGAATTAATACTTGCGCATTAACACTTTTTAACTCATATTCTAGTTTTCGAGGTAAAGCATTAACAAACAGCTTTCCATATCTTCTTTTGTTTTCATATTTAAATTTGTATATGCTTTTGCTAACTATATCTCCATGTATCCAAAAACTATAACCCTTATCAAAACTTCTAAAATTTGCAGTACAGTCAACACAAAACTCCTCATTATCATCGCTGATAGGTTTACTGCACTTCATACATTTGGGAGCTGCCACTATCAACTTTTCAAGTTCCGATTTACATTCACCACAGATACCCGTTTTACTTATTTCTTCACAAAACGGGCATACCTCCGGCCAAAACAAATTAACCGAAATCTCTTTAAACTCTTTTCTATTCATTATTCCATTTCACGGATTCGTACGTCTAAGGTAGTATTTCTCTTTCCTTCGTTTTCATTTCCTGTCATATCATAAAATATTCGTTCATCACCTACTATTGTAACACAAGAACGTGCTCTCGTAATAGCAGTATATATAAGATTTCTATAACACAGTTGCCTCGGGACACCAAACATTGGAATTACAACCGCCGGATATTCACTTCCCTGAGATTTGTGGACAGTAATCGCATATGCCAAATCAACTTCATCCAGCAAAGAAAATGGATACGTTACAATCTTATTCTCATCAAACTCAACCTGCATTGTTTCTTCATATGAATTAATAGTCTTAACTACTCCCGTATCTCCGTTAAATACCCCTACCCCTTTATCTATTGTCATGCCGTAATATGTTGAAATTTCCCACTCAAGTTGATAGTTGTTTTTTGTCTGCATCACTTTGTCTCCTTCTCGAAAGACTCTATCTCCAATGCTTTTTTCATTTCTGTCTCTATTTGACGGATTTAAGTTTTCCTGGAGAACCTTGTTGAGATTTTCAACTCCTAACAAACCTTTTCTGGTAGGTGAAATCACTTGAATTTCTTCCGGTTTAGCACCGACATATCCCGGTAGTTTTTCTTTAATAAGTAATAAAATCACATTAATGATTGTTTCTGCCTGATATCTTTTAAGAAAAAAGAAGTCCTTACTCTTATTATTAAGCTCAATCTTTTCACCTTTATTAATCTTATGTGCATTAACAACAATATCACTTTCCTGGGCTTGCCTAAATATCTTAGTAAGTTTAACCGTTCTAAATCTGTCCGATTTAATAACATCTTCCAAAATGCTCCCGGCTCCTACTGATGGCAATTGATTTCTATCTCCTACCAATATAAGCCTTGTGCCGGGAACAATAGCTTTTAAAAGTGCTTGCATCAATGGAAGATCAACCATTGACACTTCATCTATTATTACTACATCACACTCTAGAGGATCAAGTTCATTTTTATTAAACCCATTGACCCCTTCTTCCGGATTGCCACTTACATCCAGTAATCTATGGATTGTACTAGCCTCATAGCCTGTTGTTTCTGTCATTCTCTTCGCAGCTCTCCCTGTAGGTGCCGCAAGTACTACTTTCATATCCTCTTGCATAAAGAAATTAATCAATGAGTTTATGGTAGTTGTCTTACCGGTACCCGGTCCACCTGTTAATATTAAAACTCCACTCTCAATAGCCGCTCTAATGGCATCTCTTTGAGCTTCATCAAGAATTATTCCTGTCTTTTTCTCGATATCTGATATCCTTTTCTCAACAACTACCTCCATAATATCGAAGCGTAAGTTTAAGTCCACAAGCATCCTTGCAACATTTAATTCCATATAATAATATGTAGCGGGATATATCTGCGATACTTCGCCATCACTTTTGATAACAATGCGCTTCTCCATAGCAAGATCCATTATATACGTCTCTATTTCATCAACATCAAGGCCTAGTATTTCATTTGTTTTGGTTAAAAGCTCTTCCTTATACAGGAACACACTCCCCTCATTCACACCTTGGGACAATGCATATAGTATGCCACTCTTAATACGATACTCGGAGTCTTGTAATATACCAACTCTCGCAGCAATTTCATCTGCCGTTTTAAACCCAACCCCAACAACTTCATCTGCTAATTGATATGGATTTTCTTCAATTATAGAATATACTTTGTTCTCATATTTTGCATAAATTTTCGCAGATAATGCCGTTGAAACGCCATATTTCTGAAGAAATATCATAGCTTTTCTAGCATCTCTTTTTTCTTCCATTTGTAATGAAATATTTCTGGCCTTTTTTTCACTTATTCCGGATATTTCAGTCAATCGTTCAGGTTCTTCTTCTATAATTCTAAAAGTATCCTCTTTGAACTTCTTGACTATTTTCCCCGCAATAACTGCTCCTATACCTTTAATAGCTCCGGACCCAAGATATCTTTCAATAGAAATAACATCATCTGCTTCCAATACTTCCGCTGTTTTTACCTTTAACTGTGTACCATAAGAAGGATGCAAAACATACTCGCCCTCTAGTTTAATAAAATCTCCCTCTTCAATAACAAGGAAATTTCCGACGCAAGTTAGTTCTCCATCCTCAGTATCTAATATAAAAACCGTATACCCATTCTCTTTATTACGATATACAATATGATCAACATAGCCCTTTATTGCTTCCATTACAAATCTTTCCGTTCGTTAACAATGCTCATATATGTACCGGTTCCCTTTGCAACAACAAGCATGGGATCATCTGCTATTATCGTATGGATTCCGGTTCTCTCTTCAATTAGTTCATCAAGTCCTCTAAGAAGTGCTCCTCCACCTGACAAAACTATTCCTCTCTCTAAAATATCCGCTGATAATTCCGGTGGTGCTTTTTCCAGTACCGCTATTAAGCCCTTCACTATTTGCTCTATAATCGGGCTTAAAACTTTTTCAATTTCAATAGAAGAAACTACTACTGTTTTTGGAAGACCTGTGACAACATCTCTTCCTTGAACATCCATGTTTTCCTCTTCAATCAGTGGATAAGCAGACCCTATTTTTATCTTAATATCTTCAGAAATAATTTCACCAATAAGCATATCGTATTTCTGTCTTATATACTTCTGTATAGCTTCATCAAAATCATCTCCTGCAATTGTAAGAGCAGACGTTGCTACTGTCCCTTTTAAAGAAATTATTGCAATATCCGTTATTCCACCACCAATATTTATAATCATATTACCATATGGTTTTGTAATATCTAATCCCGTTCCAATAGCCGCTGCTATTGGCGCATCAACAATATTCACTTCACGGGCACCGGCTGAATACGCAGCCTCTTCTACAGCCTTTCGTTGAACTTCCGTAGCTCCGCTAGGAACACTTATACTAATTCTAGGCTTTTGAAGCGTCCTTCTTCCAAGAGCCTTTTGAACAAAATAATTAATCATTTGCTCCGCTACCGTATAATCTGATATAACTCCATGTCGAAGTGGTCTTATCGATACGATATTACCGGGCATTCGACCTAAGAGCATACGTGCCTCCTCGCCAAAGGCTTTTGGCTTATTGGTATCTCTATCATATGCCACAACAGATGGCTCTTTTACGAGTACTCCTTTTCCACTAACAAATACAAGTGTACTTGAAGTTCCTAAATCTATTCCAATATCTATTGCCATATTTGTTCTCCTCACATAGATTATCTTTAACCATTATAATACAAATCGGCAAAATATAAACCCCTATTTCTCCAACATCTGCTTAATATAGGCTCCCGTGTAGGATTTTTCATCTTTAGAGACATCTTCTGGTGTTCCCGTTGCTACAATAGTGCCCCCTTTATCTCCTCCTTCCGGACCAATGTCAATTATATAGTCAGCAGTTTTAATAACATCCAAATTATGCTCTATAACAACTACTGTATTTCCGTCTGATGATAAGCGCTTTAAAATTTCTGTTAGTTTGTGGACATCTGCAAAATGAAGTCCTGTTGTAGGTTCATCCAATATGTATATAGTCTTACCCGTACTTCTCTTACTAAGTTCAGTCGCAAGTTTGATTCTCTGCGCTTCTCCTCCTGAAAGAGTCGTTGATGGCTGACCTAATCTGATATATGAAAGTCCAACATCGTAAAGTGTCTGTAACTTCCTGGCTATCGTAGGAACCGGTTCAAAAAACTTCAAAGCTTCTTCAACTGTCATATTCAGAACATCATAAATATTCTTACCCTTGTATTTCACATCCAGAGTCTCTCTATTGTATCTTTTACCCTTACACACTTCACATGGAACGAACACATCCGGTAAGAAATGCATTTCTATTTTTATAATACCATCGCCACTACATGCCTCACATCGGCCACCTTTTACATTAAAACTAAATCGTCCCTTTTTATATCCTTTAGCTTTCGCATCCTGAGTAGCTGCAAATAAGTCTCTTATCATATCAAACATTCCCGTATACGTCGCAGGATTTGATCTTGGTGTTCTACCGATAGGCGACTGATCAATACTTATGACCTTATCGAGCTGCTCAATACCTGTCATACTTCTATGCTTACCCGGGATTGTTCTTGCACGATTCAGCTCTTTGGCCAGACGTTTATATACTATTTCATTTATAAGTGAGCTCTTTCCTGACCCGGACACTCCGGTTATGCATGTCATAATTCCCAGTGGTATATTTACATCGATATTTTTAAGATTATTTACTCTTGCGCCTTTAACCTTTAGCCATCCTGTTGGTTTTTCTCTCTTTTCCGGTATAGGAATTTTTATTTTACCACTTAAATACTGGCCGGTAATTGAATTTTTGTTTTTCATTATCTCTTTTGCGGTTCCTACTGCAACCACTTCCCCGCCATGTTCACCGGCACCGGGACCTATATCAACTACGTAATCAGCTTCCAACATGGTATCTTCATCATGTTCAACCACAATAACAGAATTCCCCAAATCTCTTAAATGTTTAAGTGTCCCCAGCAATTTGTCATTGTCACGTTGATGAAGCCCAATACTTGGCTCATCTAATATATAAGCAACACCAACTAAACCTGATCCTATCTGTGTCGCTAGTCTAATTCTCTGTGCTTCACCGCCTGACAAGGTTCCTGTTGCCCTGGAAAGCGTCAGATAATCCAATCCTACATTAATAAGAAACTCGAGTCTTGAGTCTATCTCCTTTAATACCTGAGCACCAATTAACATCTTATGTTTTCCTAACTTTTGCTGTAACAGTTCCATAAATCGTTTAAGCTTTACTACCGAATATGCAGTTGCTTCTGCTATATTCTTGCCATTTAACGTAACTGCAAGAGCTGATGGCTTAAGTCTTTGACCGTGGCATTCATCGCAGGGTGTAATTCGCATATACTGTTCATATTCAGCTCTTATACCTTCCGAACTCGTTTCTCTATATCTGCGTTTAACATTATCTATGATACCTTCAAATGCGACATCATATATACCTTCACCTCTTTGTCCTTTGTAATAAACCTTCACTTCTTTTCCATTAGTGCCTTTTATCAAAACATCTTGAATCTTTTTAGGATATTTATCAAATGGTGTATCCAGTGAAAAACCATATTCCTTACTTAATGCATCAAGTATTGCATATGTAAAACTCTTCTTATCATGAGATGACTGCCATCCCATAACTGTTATGGCGCCTTCTTTGATACTTAGCTTTTTATCCGGAATAATGAGATCAATATCAAACTCCATTTTATATCCAAGACCGGCGCACGCCGGACAAGCACCAAACGGGTTATTAAAAGAAAAGCTTCTTGGCTCTATCTCATCAATGCTTATTCCACAATCCGGACACGAAAAACTGGAACTAAAATTCATTCTATCAGCTCCTATCACATCAACTTCAAGTCGGCCATCTGCAAGATTTAGGACATTTTCTATTGAGTCTGTTAGTCGTCTTTCAATTCCTTCTTTAACAACAAGTCTATCAACAATAATATCTATGTTGTGTTTTAAATTTTTATCGAGTACAATTTCTTCGGTCAGCTCATATAAGTTGCCATCCACTAAGACACGAACATATCCGCTTTTCTTAGCTCTTTCCAACAACTTCTCATGCCTCCCCTTTTTGCCCCTTACTACCGGTGCCATCAATTGAATTTTTGTACCGTCCTTTAATTCCATTATACGATCCACCATCTGGTCAACCGTCTGCTTTTCTATCACCTTTCCACAGTTTGGACAATGGGGTGTTCCTATTCGTGCATATAAGAGCCTGAAGTAGTCATATATTTCCGTCACAGTTCCTACTGTAGAACGCGGATTTCTATTTGTCGACTTCTGATCAATAGAAATAGCCGGCGATAACCCTTCTATGCTTTCTACTTCAGGTTTCTCCATCTGACCAAGAAACTGTCTCGCATATGAAGAAAGCGATTCCATATATCGTCGTTGTCCCTCTGCATATATAGTATCAAATGCAAGTGAGCTCTTGCCCGAACCACTTAATCCGGTCAAAACTACCAGTTCATTCCTGGGTATATCGAGGTCGATATTCTTTAAATTATTTTCATGAGCCCCTCTTATTTTTATGTATTCTTTTTTATTAGCCATTATTATAACGCTATCCCTTTCTATTATTCATCCAAATCCTGAAGATGTTTTTTCAAATCAACAAGTTTGTCTCTAAGTTCCGCTGCCACTTCAAAATTAAGTTCTGCTGCTGCTTTCTTCATTTGCTTCGTTGCATCAGCAATTAATTTTTCTAATTCCTTCTTACTCATTGACTCAGGATCTTTATCCATTTGAAGTTCACTAGCGGATATTTTCTTCGAAATACTAATCAAGTCACGAACTGCTTTTTTTATTGTCTGTGGCGTTATTCCATGCTCTTCATTATATTTTTCTTGTATTTCTCTACGTCTCTTTGTTTCTTCAATAGCAAGTCTCATCGAATCTGTCATTACATCTGCATACATCAGAACGTGACCTTCCGAGTTTCTTGCGGCTCTCCCCACTGTTTGAATAAGTGATGTTTCAGAACGCAGGAATCCTTCTTTGTCAGCATCCAGTATCGCTACAAGTGATATCTCCGGAATATCAAGTCCTTCTCTTAACAAGTTAATACCTACTAAAACATCAAATACATCCAGTCTCATATCTCGAACAATTTCTGTTCGCTCCAGTGTATCTATATCGGAATGTAAGTACCTGATTCTAATTCCGATTTCTCGCATATAATCCGTCAAATCCTCTGCCATTCTCTTTGTCAATGTTGTTATAAGTACTTTATGCTTATTTTTGATTTCATGCTTAACCGCACTAACCAAATCATCAATTTGTCCTTCAACCGGTCTAACTTCAATATTGGGATCAAGTAATCCTGTGGGTCTGATTACCTGTTCAGCTCTAAGTAATTCATGTTCTGCTTCATATTTTCCGGGTGTAGCTGACACAAACATAACTTGATCTATTTTACCTTCAAACTCTTCAAAATTAAGTGGTCTATTATCAAGTGCCGATGGTAATCTGAATCCATAATTCACTAATGTAGTTTTTCTGGAACGGTCACCATTAAACATACCACCAATTTGTGGAATCGTCTTGTGTGACTCATCTATCATCATCATAAAATCATCGGGAAAATAATCTATCAGTGTATGTGGTGCAACTCCTGGTTCCAACCCTGTTAGATGCCTTGAATAATTCTCTATACCGGAGCAAAAACCTGTTTCACGCAGCATTTCTATATCAAAATTGGTCCGCTCAGATATTCTCTGAGCTTCTAGGAGCTTTCCTTCACTCTTAAACCTAGCAACCTGTTTCTCAAGCTCTTCTTCGATTTCGTTTATTGCCCTATCCAAACTGTCTTTTGAGACAACATAATGTGACGCAGGGAAAACAGCAATATGTTCTAACTCAGTTTTTATCTCTCCTGTCATTACATCTATCTCAGTGATTCTCTCTATTTCATCTCCAAAGAACTCAATCCTGTATGCCATATCTCCAGATACTGCCGGAAAAACTTCCAGCACATCTCCATGAACTCTAAACGTACCACGTTTAAAATCCATTTCATTTCTATTATACTGAATTTCTATTAGCTTCCTAATTATATCATCTCTGTCTCTCGTCATACCCGGACGTAATGAAATAACCATTTCCTGATAGTCAATCGGACTACCGAGTCCATATATACATGAAACGCTGGCAACAATTATAACATCATTTCTTTCTGATAGCGAAGCTGTTGCAGAGTGTCTCAATTTATCTATCTCATCATTTACAGAAGAATCCTTAGCAATATATGTATCAGAAGATGGCACATATGCTTCCGGCTGATAGTAATCATAATAGCTTACAAAGTACTCCACTGCATTTTCGGGAAAGAACTCCTTGAACTCTCCATATAACTGTGCAGCTAGTGTTTTATTATGCGCTATAATTAACGTTGGCTTCTGTATTTCCTGTATTACATTAGCCATTGTAAAAGTCTTACCGGAACCTGTAACCCCTAGCAAAGTTTCCGCTTGGTTACCTTCTTTGAGACCTTTGACTAAATCTTTAATTGCTTGTGGTTGATCCCCGGTTGGTTTGTATTCTGAATGTAGTTTAAACTCCATAATCTGCTTTCCCTCCTTTGTGACCTTAGGAAAAAGTCACAAGATTTCTCACCGCTTGATTATATCACATTCATTTTAAATTGTATAGGGATAAGCGAACTTTTGTTCTGTTCCTCTTTATACTGTTTTTCATATCAAAACAGAGCGACCTAAGTACCTTTTGCCCCTCTATGTAATCGGGTATTCGTAGATTTCAATAACTTGACTCCGATGGGGTGAAAGCTATGCATGAATACGTAAAAAGCTATTCACTTAAACTCTAAAGCGAATAACCCTTTCTATCTTTGGTTGTAAGTCTATATATTATCATTTTCATCAATAGTCACACCTAATACATCATACTCTTTTTGCAACTCTGAACGCAATTCGCCACGCAGTGCGTGACCATTTGGAAACGTTAAATAGAACTGCCTCATGTATTTCAAAATTATCACTACGATGTAGTAACTTCTATAGCTAATCCTTTAAAAAACGATAGATAAAATGATCTAGCCATTCCGGTGTTTGGTAATAGGACTTGTTTTTATTTAAAAGACTTATTTTTTTCATATCCTCTTCAGTCAATGAAAAATCATAGATACACAGATTTTCTTTCATGTGATTTACATTTAAGGATTTTGGCAAAATAATATTTCCTAGTTGGATATGCCATTTCAAAATAATTTGAGCTACACTTTTTTGATATTTCTGAGATAATTCTTTGAAAACCTGTTCCGATAAAAGGCCACTATCACCATGTCCTAAAGGATACCAAGCTTCCATAACCATATTATTCTGTGCAAAGAATTCTCGAAGTTCATGTTGTTGAAAATACGGATGACACTCGACTTGATTCACTGCTGGTTTTATTTCACCATTTGCTAATATTTTTTCTGTCTGTTCTCTATTAAAGTTACTGATTCCTATTGATTTTATTTTTTCTTCCTTGACTGCATCTTCTAACGCTTTCCATGCATTTATATAGTCACTATAAGGTCTGTGCAAAAGCATTAAGTCAATGTATTTCACTCCTAGTCTTTTTAACGAACGTTCTATACCGGCCTTCGCCTTTGTTCCCGAAAAACTTTTACACCATAGTTTCGTCGTGATAAAAAATTCTTCTCTTGGTACTCCTGATTCTTTTATAGCATCTCCTAACGCTTGTTCATTTTGATAGACCTGAGCAGTATCAAAGTGCCTATATCCACATTTAATTGCATTTAATACCGTCTTTTTACATTGCTCGTAGTCATTAATCATAAAAACTCCAAAGCCAATTTCAGGGATACTGTTCCCACAACTTAATATAATATTTTCCATCAATTTCCCCTCTCTAATTCATTCTTATACTTTGTTGGTGTCACCTTAAGCATGGTGTTCTTTTCTTTATATGGCTCTATCTTCTCTTTAAAATCATTACGTCTGAAATCATTATGTTATATATAAATCTACAGCATCCGACGATACTTCACTACCATAACTAGACGGCGTTTTCAACCGTATCTCTTGCTTTGTATAAGTCTTCGGCGCAAAATCTTCTCTCTCTGTATTAATTTTCTTTCCTTGAAAACTCATTTAAAATCTTATAAACTTTTTTTCTTGTATTCTTGTTTCCTTTTATACGTTCAACTTTTTTTCAAAATCTTGATTTTTCTTCTCAATGTCTCGATTTTCATAATTCTCATTTCTCCTATCGACGGATTACATTATACCATATTTACCGAAATAATATTATGGCAATGTGAAAACAAAAATATGTTCTGCATTATCAGATTCATCAAAATCAATAAAGTAGTATGTTTCACTTCCGTCTATCGAATAATCATATGAAAAAATAATATCCGCGAAGATATCATAAGGAATAAGGTAACCATATCTTCCATCAACGTCTTTTCTATCAAATTTACCATACCGTTTCTCGACATCGACCTTGCTCTTGCCGATTATCCATTCCTCGTCATATTTATAGTAAAGTCGATTCCTATAGTACATATAAGTCCCCGCAATTATATTCGATGTGACTATAATAATTATTATTATCCAGAAGACTTTCTTCTTACTTTTTACCATGTATCCGCTCCTGTTCTTTTACCATATTACTATCTAAATCATAATATTCGTCATAATTGCCACTTTCAAGCTCCTCTCCTAAATCCATGTCTGCATGCATAGCACTACGATACCACAGTTTCCTCCCAAAATAAGGGATGTCATTTTGGAAACTTTCACAGGCTTCTGCATGAAATTGTATTTCTGCCACAAAGGAATTGTAGTTGACATTTCCTGTGTGCGTAGCCATTATAGCTTGTTTTTCATAATGCGTTGGATTGCTAGTGTCTTTAATACTGATTTCACCTGTTTTCGAATTATAAATGTCATACCCTGCGTTGCCATTTATTTCTCTTAAAGCATCAGGGACTCTTTTTGATTTATTCAACTCTAGTTTTATTTTTGATTGATTTTTATAATCAATTGTATTATATAAAAGTCTTTCCCAACGTTCAATGTTCTTATGTACAGCCTTGATACCCTCGGTGGTTATTCTTCCATCAGAATAGTGAGAGAGTACTTTATCTACATATAAGTCAGCAATTAAATAACCAGCCCGACTTTCATGCTTTTTGAAATAGTCAGTTAATGTACTATTGTGGTTTTGTGAATAGTCTCTAATTACTCGCTGGACTTCTGATTTAAACTCTTCTACGTGATTAAATTTAAATAGATTATCGAGATCAGCCTCTATGAATGATATCATCGCTCCAGCTCGATTGCTATCACCTTCTACATCGTACTCTTGCTCACGAAGTTTAAGGAGGCTGTAAGTAAAGCTATCATTTCTCGCTTCTATACCGTATAAATACCAGTCATCATAGTAATCGTATATTGATACCTCTTTTCCATCAACTATAATTTTTTTTGTTCCCATTGCATAAAGTATACCTGCAAGCGACTCCGTGCATGTGACAAATCCATCAGATGTAGCAACAATATCCTCCATTGTGATATATAGTTTTATGCCATCAGGTAGACTATCATAAAAATCTTTTCTCAATTGATTAATAGACGCTTCATCATTATATTGACTGTTTTCCCAAGCTTCAAGTAATTTGAGTTTCCATGATTGATCTACATTATCTAAATTGTATATTCCATTCTTCGCATCATACTTAACACTACTAATAGCGTCAAGACCACTTACTATATTGTTAAGGAAGTTATCTGTTTTATCTATATACAGATTGTTTGTCTCGTTTACAAAGTTCTGTATATCAAGTAGGTCGTCCTCATAACTTTTTTCCAAAGAATTTAGTACGTTAAAATAAAAGTTAAAGGGAATAATCGAATCGATGGAGACTTTAATTTTGCGAATAATAGATAGTTTTTGCTTTATTTTATCTTCATCTACAATCGATTCCGTATCTCCAAAATAACTCTCAAGAATGCGGGAATAGTTACTGTTTTCAGTGATTTTATTCTCTGCCAAGCATATTAAACCTCCTATTAATGGTATATGAATACTAGAAAAGTAATTCTTCATACTGCCATATGCATCACCAAGGAGTTCTTTGTCATTTACAAAGCTAGTAATTTTATTTTCCAATTTGTCTGCAAAAATAAGAAAGTTATTAAGACTTGCATTTTCTTCACTTATCCGGCCTCTTACTCCAGATACATTAATAATAGTTCCCATTTATATATCCTCTTCTCCAAGAATTTGTTTTTTGGAAGCCATTTCACATTCATTTATTCGTTCATAGAGAATGCGATTTTCATATTCTAACTTGTCCTGACCTTTCAATAATTGATTACGCACTTGTTTATTTGCATCATCTAACTCATTGTTCAAAAACATATAATAATCTCGCTTCCAAGGTATGTCTTCAAAGCTCTCATTAATTAAGTCTCTGATTTGTCGGTAGTAGTGCAAGCTATCAATTTCAAGTTCTTCATTCTTTATTCTTGCTTTTTCATTATCGTTTTGCATTTCATATAATCTCTTCAATGTACATTTTTCGTTCATATACTAACCTACCTTTGCCAACTTTTGCTAATAACTTCGTCTAATTCTTCTAATTCCGTAGCAAAATCACATATTTTCTTGCTATCAGCGTCAAGCACACTTAAATAATCGCTTAATGCAGACGTTGTTTTAGAATACAAACTAGTACAATGTACTTTTACAGTTGTATTGTCAGAAGTAATTGCCGAGACAGTCTCAAGTTTCACATTAGGATTATCAGAACTTGACATTAGTAAAGCATACGTAGATACTGATGATACATCACTTTTTAAATTCATATATTTCCTCCGAGTTAAATTATTATATTCACATTATATTATAACTATTTATCAAGGTGAAATCCAAATGTTTTCGGTATTTATTAAGTGTATCGGTACATAATGTGTACAAAGCACTTAGATGCGCAAAAAACAAACTCTCGCTCCATTGAGTCTCTTGGGCGTCTGGACAAACTTCAGAAAATATATCCGAATCCTGTTGCCCACTTTAAAAAGATTACAGAGGAGCGCAACCAGATAAATAAACAGCAAAAAATGTGGCGATTTCAATCGATATTTCTACTAAACTTGAGTGAATGGATGACAACCTGAAAAATATTGGTTATGGTATTCTCAAACAGCTTTACCATGGGCTTGAGCTGGAGAAATTCTGGGACTATAAGACAAAAGGACGTCAGTTCCAATATAGTACCAACCAAATTTTTCGTCTTATTGTCTTTTCCCGAATCTTATACCCAAACTCTAAGAAAGGAACCTATGACAAAAAAAGATATTTTCGAAAGTTTTGATGGATTCTTGCTAGATGCGGTTTATGACGCACTAGATTTCTTTGCTGAGCAACAGGACGCATCGCAAAAATGGATTTTGATCATTCTAAAAATGTCTGAGCACACGACCTTCGACCGCTTACTTTGATTGTACAAATTTCTATTTCGATATTGGACGTTCGGATATAGATACACTAAACGATGATGGTAAACCCATTGATAAAGATGGACAACTAACCCGGACAAAGTACCGGAAACGAGGTCTCGAGAAGAATCATTGCCCGAATCCAATCGTAGAAATGGGGATTCTCATGGATAATAATGGGATTCCCATTGCATATGACCTTTTTCCCGGAAAAGAATCAGAAAAGGTACACGTGCGGCCTGCCATTAACCTAGCAAAAAATGAGTTTGTCGATACACGAATCATTTTTGTGGTGGATTAAGGTTTCAACACCTCAGACAACATTTACTATATGAACGGCGAAAATAAAGCAGATTATCACCCCAGAGATGGATACGTTTACGGTTAATCATTCGCGGCGTTGATTACGAGTTTAAGGTCTAGGTGCTAACAAGCGGTTATCACGAGGATGAAATTATTGATACCGAGGGAAACAAAATAACTTACCTCCACAAATCTTGCATTTACTCAAAAAAATAAATGCAAACCTGACTATTTCGGGCATTAAAACGAATTAGAAAAATCTGTAACTGTAGACCAAAACAAATGATTTATTATTCTGAGAAATACGCAAAGAAGCAACGGTCTGACCATCTGGTAATGATTTCTGTTGTTTTTACCATATTTTCATATCTGTATTAATACACACATAAAACCCCCAACAAAGTCATCCTTTGTCAGGGGCACACATTTAAACATTATAATATTTAGTTGGCATCTGCCAATCTCGACTCATTAATATCTTTAGTACTAGCATTATACATGTCTTTATCAATCTCTTTTTCTTTTGAATTTACAATAACATTTACTGCTGCATCACCGATTACATTGAGTGGTAGTAATGCCATTTCAACAGGTCTATTGATTGCCATTACAAGAGCATATCCAATAAGACATGCCTCTGATGTCCATCCCATCCCTGATAATACGGTAAATATCATTGTTGTTCCGGCTATAGGAATAGCAGGCGTTCCGGCCGCTGCACATATAGATAAAAATGCCATTACTAACATATTAGCAGGTGTCACTTCTATACCCGCTGCAGTAGCAATAAATGTTACAGCACACATATGCATAACTGTTGTTCCATTCATATTTATCGTCATTCCTGTCGGAAGCACGAAACTTGTTATCTCTTCACTACATCCCAACTCATCAATATTCGTTCTTGTGTTAAGAGATAGTGTTGCTGCAGATGAGTTTGTTGAAAATCCAAAAATTCCCACCTTCAATATTTTCTTAATAAATGATAATGGATTAAGTCCGGTAGTAATGAATATTCCAATAGGATAAAGAATAAATACCAGTGCTATTAATGTTACCATCGCAGATACAATATAAGCTGCTGCCGGTGCCAGATATTCAACACCATATATAGCAAATGTTCTTGAAATAAGGCAGAAAATAGCAACAGGTCCAACCTTATTTATTAAGAAAGATAAGTACATTTGTATTACTTCATTTACACTTTCAAGTAATGATTTAAGTGAAGTAGCCTTTTCACCCAGCTTATTTAGGCAAAGTCCTATAACAATGGCAACAACTACTACCGCCAAGATACTGTTATTAGTACTAAATGCACCAACTATATTGCTTGGAACAGCATTGACTATAACAGCGAGCGGATTAAAAGCTTCGATTGTTGCTACATCGCCCGCTGCTTCTGCAGGTATAGATACATCAAATAAACCTGCAGATTTAACTGTATAGAGTCTGTGAAAGAATTTCTGTAAATTAAGAATAATAAGGTCTTCTATGATAAAATAAAATCATAGGAGGCCTATTATTATGGCAAGAAGAGAAAAGAAACCTGTACACAAAGTCGA
>JBKEBP010000225.1:0-3546 GCA_047973235.1 Suipraeoptans sp.
TTGACATGTCACTTCATCTAAAGTATAAATGAAATAAGAGCTGGAAAGCTAATTCTCGCTTACCAGCTCTATAATTATCATAGAAGATTAGTATTTACAGACTTTTTTTCACAGACTCATAGCAATTATGCTGCATCGTCACTAAATACAAATTTGACATTTGTTTCAAAGGTTCCTTGCTCCACATTACTAAAATCATATATGGTATAGTCTAGTGCCAAATTGTCTATATCCTCAATTTCTTTTGCAAATGTTGCCATGTGTATGATACTTCCGGGCATAATACGACCGGAATTATAGAAAACCTCTCCGGTGTTTTTGTCATAAATCTTTACACTGACTGCATAGTCATTACCTATTGAATTTACCAAACCGACATGAGCTGTTAATTCTGAAATACTTATAGTTTTGTTGATTCCGAGATACTTCTCTGTCGAGGTTACTTGAGTATATTGCTCTTTGTACTCATCTTCTATACTTAGCACATTATGCATTTCTATTTTATCATCTCTTATTGCAGATACTATGAAACAAATAATAACTATAAGTATTGCCACAATGGCAAATGCTCCCAAAATAGATAGTATCTTTTTCCCATTGGGTTCTCGTGATTTTGACTTTTTATTCTCTTCCTGTTCTTTTATGAACTGTCTGTTCATATCGTCCCAATTTATATGAGTGCTCATATGTTACCCCCTTGAAATAAAATTGATATAGCCCTATTGAATTAGCATACTATAGCAAATAGTCATATTCAATGACATCAAAATGAGAATTATTTCATAAATGAACTGAAAAAATAAAAACACATAAATAACCTTTGATAGTCGATATACTCATGGAAAAGCCTTTGAATACACCTTTTTAGACTGTTAGAATTGTTTTACGGGTGGAGTATGTCAAAAGCAAGGTAGGTGTTAAATATGGATGGATTGAACATAAAAGGACATTTTCTTATTATTGATGATGACAATAACACTAAGGAAGCTAAGAAAGAAAAAGTGAAAGAGACAAACAGTGTGCATGCTAGAGGATCTGTATTTCGCCATTTTTCTACAATCGACGACTTAATTCAATACGTTGAGAAAACATTTCCGGTGTAAGCATGTATAACAAAGAAAGAAGTGGGTGGGCAAAGCATATTGATTTTATTTTGCTAGATTTGCTTTGTTTGCGAGTCTCTTTTGCGTGTTCGTATTTAATTCGATATGGTGTTTACATTTCTGTCCAGTCAAACTATTTTGAGCTGGCTTTTTATTTGGTTTTCGCAGATTTAGTGGTTATAGCGCTTTATAACTCTATGAAAAACGTATTAAAAAGAGGATATTATGTAGAAGCAAGAACCACTCTAATGCATACATTTTTTGTTGCAGCAATAATACTTGAATTGTTGTTTGTTGTTAAGACCAGTTCTGAATATTCAAGACTTTTTATTGTGATGGGATTTATTATTTACCTGATAACTACGTATACATTCCGTGTATTATGGAAGATTTATATCAAGAGTAAACGAGAAAGAAGTGAAGGAAATAGAAGGATATTAATTATCAGCAATGAGCAAAATATTAAATCCGCATTACATAATATATTAAATAATAATTATTCGAAATTCCAGCTAATAGGAGTAATAATTTTCAAAAAAGACGGTTACGGAGATAAGGAGATAGACAACTATATCCAACGAGCTGCAATCGATGAGGTATATATTGACCTTCCTAAGACAGAAAAATTAAATGAGAATACTATCAGTATACTGGTTGATATGGGAATAACTGTTCACAGGAAGATGGAAGAAATTATCGATGTGCCCGGTAGGGTTCATGATATTACTAGGATGGGCAATAGCTCTATTATTATTTATTGCGCCTTGCATATTAATCAAATCGCCGGGATCTATCTTATTTAAACAGACACGAGTAGGTCGAAATGGAAGACAATTTGAGATATACAAGTTTCGCAGTATGTATATGGATGCCGAAGATAGAAAGGAAGATCTTCAAAAGGAAAACAAGTATACAGACAATCTAATGTTCAAGATAAAATGTGATCCAAGAATAATAGGAAACGAAAAAGGTAAAGGAATTGGTTATTTTATCAGAAATCACTCACTGGATGAATTTCCACAATTTTATAATGTTCTGAAAGGAGATATGAGTCTAGTGGGAACTAGACCTCCCACAATAGACGAGTGGGAAAAATATGAAATGAGTCACCGTGGAAGGATGGCCATAAAGCCGGGACTTACTGGGCTATGGCAGATAAGTGATAGAGAATATATCGAAGATTTTAACAAGATTGTCGAAATAGACAAGGAATATATATACGGAAAATGGAGTATGGGTCGTGATATTAAAATCATACTATTGACAATACTCAAAATTATTAAAGGAGGATAAGCTGTGAAAAAGGGAGAAGAAAGTCAACAGGAAATTCAACAAGGAAGGGGAGAGATTGCAATTGATCTGGTTGATTTACTTAGCTTTATAATATCGAAGATATATGTGATAGTATTTTTCATTTTAGTATTTGCTTTAACCACATATATCGCAATGGAAGCATTTATAGTACCGGAGTACACGTCGACAACCAAGATGTATGTAATTTCTAAGCAGGATTCAAATGCAAATGTTACCTATAGTGATTTGCAGACGGGAACGCAGCTCACTAAAGACTATCAGCAATTTGTAGTTAGCAAGCCGGTTTTGGAAGATGTGGTATCAAAGCTGAATCTAAATATAAATGCTGATGAACTAGCTGAAATGGTTTCAGTAGATACACCTATTGATACAAGAATTTTAAGCGTATCAGTCACCTACGAAGACCCGGTGATGGCAAAAGAAATTGTAGATGAACTGGGAATTGCTGCAAGCGACCAAATAATAAGAATTATAGAAAATGATTCGGTTAATATCTTTGAAGAAGGTAATATACCAACGTCACCATCTACTCCTAAAACAAAGAGAAACGTTATTATAGGAGCGGGCGCAGGAATGATATTAGCACTATCTATACTTACAATCAGGTATCTAATCAGACAGAGAAAAAAGGCATAAAATACGATGTGAGATAGGGGCAAATTAGAATGCAGAGAAAAAAAACGAGAAAAAAAATTATTAAAATATTACTTGTAGTCGTGCTATTGTTATTAGTTATTGTATCCATAAGTATTTACACACAAAAGGATGTTGAGGCATCGGTGATAGATATTAGCGAAGTAAATGATACATATAGATTCAATGAAACGGCAACAGACTTTTATGAAAGTATATCAAATGAGAGAAGTAAATCAAAGATATACACAGAGCTGCTTAAGGGAGTCAAAGCTATCGATAATAGAGATGGTGATCTTAGCAGTGAGGTCATGGTAGAGAAGATTGTGCAGACATCTGAAGGCAATGTAGTTGTACACTATGCGGTTGCAGATGACAGCAAAAATGTAGGAAAGGCACAAATAGAAATAAAATGTGAGTTCCTAGAAGAAATAGAAGAAACAATTAATGAGGTAATTGAAGAATGATAAATAGGAGTCTGTGAAAAAAAGTCTGT
>JBKEBP010000098.1:0-2646 GCA_047973235.1 Suipraeoptans sp.
GAAATTTTTAAACTTGCAAAATTTTGTCTTAACAACAGAGATAAGCTAGAACTACAGCTAAAGATTGATGTTGAAAAACAAAGAAATATATCAGAAGATTTTCTAGACGACTTCAAATAATTGCTAAAAATCAAAATATAAAAACTGCAATAATCCTGTAATTTTGAGTTTCAATACAAACAACACCAAAAATATCCTTAATAAAGAGCACACTCGAAAAAAGATTTGAAAACGTCATAATTGCAGGGGTAACTGCGCGACCATACAATTCAGAAAACAATCACAAAGTAATAGAAATAGAATCAAACAACACAATAAAAAAAGTACTACTATCAATAATTGCGATTATTAAGATTTGTAACTGGATCAGCAAGATAAAGCCCGATCTAATTTACGCCATAAACCCAATCCCCGGATTCATATCTGCATTATTTAAGAAAGCAAAATCCATAAATTACCTATATGAGACATTGGAGATTTTCGGTGGAATAGAGTACTTCCCGTACAACAAAAGGTATCGAAAACTCTGGTATCACATAGAAAAAATAGCCATCCAAAATAGTGAAAAATCTTTCACCACCGATGAGTTCAGACTAAAACTACTCAGAAGATATTTCAATATCAAAAATAACAAAATAAGCCTCACTTACAATACACGAAAAGCATCATCCGCTCCCACCACAAAAAAACCAAATCAATTAATACTTAGTTATTGTGGCGGTGTTTATCCTGGACGCCAAATAGAAGAAATCATACATACCTTCTCGTTATTAAAAGAAATTCACCCAACCGCAAAACTTGTAATTGCTGGCGGCGGGCCACTGGAATACCTCAAAAAAATTAGCACACTGGCATCAAGCCTGATGATTTCCGATTCAGTAGAGATTACTGGCCATCTAGCCAATGAAGAACTGAAAAACATTATGAGCAACTCAACAATAACCTTCGCATTCTACAACGGGGATTCATTGAACAACAGACTAAACAGCCCAAATAAAATATTCGACTCCATATTCAGCAGAACTGCTCTAATTACCACTTCATCGCCGCTTTCGCGAAAGATCATAGCATCTAACCATATAGGAGAGACGATAAATATAACAAACCCTTCAGATATTCTAGACAGGTGTCTAAGAGTTTTATCAAACTTATCCAAAAAATCCGATTTCGACACCCTGATTAGTACATATTGCTGGGAGTCTGAAGAGGTAAAAATCCTTCAAGCACTTCCTCCAACATGACGTACATTGCACTTTCATCTCTCTTTTTAATATTAGGTTTATTACGAGATAGAGGAGTAGTCCTTTTCATAATAACCATGGCAACCTTGCCATTTTCAAACTCCCTCTCCCAGTACTTCTACAAATTCGGCCTGTATTCTTACGACTATTTCTTTGCTGGAGCTTTCATCGCAAACATAGCTAGAAACGTAAAAACCGGCCACCTGAGGCTCATCGTTCCCAAATGGCCATCCATATTATTCATCACGATTCTTGCTTACGCTGCCGTAGCTTTACTAGCTGGCAAGGCTATCGACGTCTACTTTCTCAGAGATTTGCGACCGGCAGTATTTTCTGTCGAAGTCGCAATGGCTGCATCTATAATTAAAACAAACAGAATTAGACTAACTGAAGATTCGGTATTTAGAATTCTAATACTCGCCGGCGCAAGCAATCTTTTTTGGTTGTCCCTTTCGATCTCCGGAGTAATTTCATCTGAAGATGAATACTACACAAAGAACAACTATAAATACTTTGATGCCAGCACCTACATATCGGCTCTTTTTGCAATCTACTACTTAACGCAGAGTCTCCATCCCCAGCAGGCCTGGAGCACTAAGAGCACAAGAAGAACCCAGCTAATTGCGGTCTTGGTATCGCTGCTTTCTGTCATCTTCTCTGGATATAGAACATTAATTCTCGCCACAGCAATCTCCGCACTAGTCAGCTCAGCAAGAAAGCCCGGGAAATTCATTGCAACATCAGCAACCATTCTAGTCAGTGTTATCTCCTTTTTATACTTGGCCAATTTCTACGGAGCGGATAGGGTTCTAGACGGAACCACTGCATCGGGAGTTATGACCCAACTATCTACCAGATACGAACCCGCACTTAATGTCATAGCATCGTTCACCCCGATAAACTACATTCTCGGCGCGGGCTTTTCGACCGTTTTCGAAGTCGACTGGTTCGGATATAGAGATCTTGATATGAAAAATAACTTTGTTGATAGCGCATATATAACTTTTTTTGCAAAGTACGGAATAATCGGAATTCTAATGCTTTCGATCATAGCAAGCTCCTTAAGGAATATAGCCCCTAAGCAATTAGGAACTCCTATCGTAATTTATTTACTGGTTTTATTTGCAGTTTATTGCATTTCATATCAAGCAGCCTCAGCAGGGCTTATTACTGGCTGCCTCTTGCTTAGATCTCTCCCCTATCAACCTTCAAGAAAAAATCATGACAACTCTATCTAAATGCAGGATTGAGATTCTTGGCTGCCCTATGCATGCAATATCCAGAAAAAACACAGTCGAAGAAATAAAGACACAAATATTGGCAGGAAACTTCACACAGCACGTAGTTATTAACGTTGCTAAATTAATCCACATGAGATCAGACAACGCACTCAAAAGATCAGTAA